>DALYYK010000311.1:0-3874 GCA_031983305.1 Candidatus Fimivivens sp.
GCCTTGTCGCCATCGACGCCGAAGTCGTGGATCACAGGGCCGGTGGAAGCATAGAATGTACCGTTAAAAAGGGCGTCCATAATGGCCTTCGGATTGCGCTGAGCGGCTTTAACCCACACCCAGCCGCCAAACAGGTCATGGGGAACATGCACGTCATCACTGGCGGTGGCAAAAAGGCGCCTTCCGTGGCGCAGAAGCATATCCCAGTAGATCTCCGCATTGCCGCCGTGGCAAAGATGCTCGGTGCCGTTGTTGTAGACCTCCATCGCGTGAAAGCCATTCAGCGTCAGAACGTCCTCCGGCTCCATTCTTGACCAGATGGGATGCGCCAGCGTGACAAACTGCCCGTCTCCCCGCATCATGTCTACGAGCTGCTGATCGGTCAGCTCCGCGGCAGAATACCGTTTGCAGAAATAGCCGGTGCTTTCTTTGCCCGGTACGCCGGTGCCCACGATGTGGGTACATTTATCTCGGGTGTACTCAATATCGTGCTCCACACCGGTGAGCAGAATCAGCTGTTCTTCTGGCAGCGCGCTGTGCGGTACGAAGACATTGTGGTCGGTCATGGACAGAAAATCATAACCGTGGTCGTAATAGAGCTGCGCGAGGTTCGTTGGCGTGATTGTACCGTCCGATACGGTTGTATGGCTGTGCAAATTCCCCTTCAGCCAGACCCCGTCCTTGGGAAAATAAGAGTTTTTCATAAATGTGCCTCGTTTCAAACAGGAAACTTTCAGTTGAGCAGCGCGGGGAGCAGCGTCGAGATACCGGGAATGAAGGTAACCAGAATCAAGGTGATAATCAACGCCGCAAACAGTTCTTTCCCTTGCTTGAGAAAATCGGGAATTTCAATCTTGCATAGGTTGCAGCACTGATACATGGTTGCGCCGAAGGGCGGCGTGATGGCGCCGATGGACAGGTTGAGGATGATCATGATGCCAAAGTGGATGGGGTCGATGCCAAATTTGATGGCCATAGGGTACAGCAAGGGACCCGCGATCATCAGGATGGCGGAGCTGTCCACCAGCATACCCATGATCAGCAGCATGACGTTGACCATTATCAGGAACACGATGGGACTATTGGTGATGTTAAGCACCATTGCCGTGATCACCTGAGGAACCTGCGCATAAGTTAAATACAGGCCGAAAACGGTGGCGGAGATGATAATGCCAAACACATTGGCGATGGAGACGAACGCTTCCAGAAAGATCATCTTAAAGTCGGAAACATGAAGCTCCCTGTAGATGAACATCCCCACAAAGACACACAGCAAGCAGAGAATAGCGCCGCCCTCGGTGGCGGTGACGATACCGCAACGCAGGCCAACGATCAGAACAACGATTATCACCACAGCCCAGAAGCAGTCGACCAAGCCCAAAACAATCTCTTTGGGCGTGGCGCGCTTTTCGCGCATGGGCTTGTATCCGTCGCGGTGGGCGACGTAGTTCACGGCGATCATCATGCAAAGGCACATCAGCAGGCCGGGCAGGTAGCCGGCCATAAACATATCCAGCACAGAATTTTCCGTAATGGAAGCGTACAGAATCAGCATGACGCCAGGGGGAATCATCGGGGAGATCAGCGCGGAGTTCGCGGTGACAGCGGCGGAAAAGGCGCGATTAAAGCCGCGCTTCTCCATTTCGGGCACCAGCATCTTGCACTGCATGGCGGCATCCGCATTAGAAGAGCCGCACAGGCCGCCCATCAGGGTGGACAGCAGCACATTGACCTGGGCCAGACCGCCCCACATGTGCCCCACCAACAGATCGGCAAACCGCATCATGCGGGAGGTAATGCCGGTGTAGTTCATCAGCAGGCCCGCCGTAATAAAAAACGGGATAGCCATCAGATTAAAGTTCATACCGGAGGTGACCATCTTGGACAGCACGATGTTTAGCGGCATTTCCGGCGCGATGAATGTAAAATAGACGACGGCTCCGCTGATAAATGCGGCGCATACGGGGATGCGAAAAGCCAGCAGAACGAATACCAGAACCAGAGGAAGCCAGGTAAGAAAATTCATTCGGCTTCCCTCCCCTCTTTATTGCCCTTAAAGATGCGGCTCAGCAGCGACCACAGACTGCGCACCGCGCCGCTGGAGAATCCGACCACGATGGACAGATATAGGAAAAAATAAGGAATCTTCGTGCCGGTGACCACGCGGGTAAGCCCGCTCTTACACAGCTTGATGCCCCAATAGGTGATAAAAATGGAAAATACCAAAATAAAAATATCACGGAGGACATCTATAATCTGCTGGCCGATACGGGGCAGCAGCTTTTGAACAAACTTTACATCCACATGGGCATCTTTTTTATACAGGTACCCGAAACCGGCATAGCCGATCCAGACATAAGCCGCCAGCGCGATGGTCTCAAGTGTGGTGGAATAGTGGTTTAAGACGGTGCGCGAGAATATGTTGATGATGACAGGCACAAGAACCAGAAGGACCATCAACTGTCCCATCCATTCTTCCGCCGTTCCGTCTCTGAAAAAAGCGACGATTTTTTTCATAAGGTTCCTCGTTTCGTTAGCGTGGACACTTGTATTTTGTCAGGCATCCCTTTATCCGTCTTATGAAATCATAGTCTGAGGAAACCTTTGCAGCCCCCTCAGACTATACACGTTAGTCCACTACAAAATTTGCGTTAAAGGCTGTGGCGTTACTTACCGGCCGCGATGTCGGCGCGAATCTGAGCAACGGTATCGAGAACCTTCTGGCCGATGCCATACTTCAAGACGTTCTCCTGAGCAAGCGCGGCAAAGGGCGCGCGGTCCACATTATAAAAATGGACGCCGGCCTTTTCCATCTCGGCACGCATGATCGCCTCGTTCTCCATGGAATACTTATAATAATTCTGACCGGCGGTGTGGAGCTCTTCCTCGATGATGTTGCTGTACTCTTCGGGCAGGCTGTTCCAGAAGGTGGTGCTGCAATACAGACCGTCCGCGAGCGGCATCTGCGCAAGCAGCGTACATTCCTTGACAAGCTCATAGGTCTTGGTGCTGTAGATCAGGCTGATGGACTGGTCGACGGCGTCGATGGTGCCGGCGGACAGCGCGCTGATCTGCTCAGAAGAAGGCATCGCCATGGGGCTGGCGCCCAAGGAGTTAAAGCAGTCCAGATAGGGGGAGGAGCCGGGAACACGCAGCTTTAGACCCTTGATGTCAGCGGGGGTCTTGATCTGCTTCTTGCCAAGAACATGACGCATACCGGCGGTGAAGTTGACATTGATGCAATGAATGTTCACGGCGTCCAGATTAGCGACAATTTCGTCAAACAGGTCGGTGTCATAGAAGCGCACGCACTCCTCGGCGGAATCGAACACGAAGCCGGCCTGAATGGCGCAGGCGTCGGGATAAGAATCCTCCCACTGGCTGAAGGCGGTTACATACAGCAGGGGCGCGTCGCTTCTGATGGCCTCAACGGCGTCAGCGGGGGTACCAAGCGTATTGTTAGGATAGACCTTCAGGTCGACAAGACCCTTGGTGCGCTCGGAAATACGACCGGCGGCGGCCTTTAATTCAACATTGACCTGATCCATATCACTGTAGGCGTTGGACAGGCTAATAACGATGGGCTTGGCGGTTTCTTTACTGCTGCTGGTTTCAGGCGTGCTGCTGCCGGGAGCGGAGGCCGCGGTCTTACCGCCGCAGGCCACAAGACATAGCGACAGGGTCAGAGCCAGTGTAAGTGCGAACAACTTTTTCATACAATTAACCTCTCTTCTAATTTTTTTGCGTACTTAGTTTCAAAGTTTTGATGAATAGAGCGCCCCCTTTGCTGCCGGCGTATCATGAAGTATCTTACTGATTCTCCGCCTGCCCTGCGGGTTTATCAGAACCGCGATGTCAATGCATTTCAACGCAA
>DALYYK010000312.1:0-3856 GCA_031983305.1 Candidatus Fimivivens sp.
CCGAGGATGTCGGCGGCATTGGCAAGGAGCGGCCTGACATCTATTTTGAAGCGGCACGCAGGCTCGGCGCACCGGTACACGAGTGCGTTGTCTTTGAAGACACGCTGTTTGCTATTGAAACGGCGGCAAGCGCCGGCTTTACGGTCTGGGGCGTCGATGAGCCGTTGCAGCAGAGCCAACGCCATATTCAGGCGGCCTGCCACCGCTATGTCCATAGCTTTAAAGAGCTGCTGCACGATTAGAGCGAGGTGCACTTTAAATGAATGATGTTTTATTGCGCATGGCGAGCGTGGAACAGGACGCCCGACGCCTGCTGGAGATCTACACGCCCTATGTAGAGAACACCGCTGTCACTTCTGAGGAGACGGTGCCTTCGCTCGAAGAGTTCGAAGGCCGCATAACCGACGCGCTGCGCCGACATCCTTATATTGTCTGCATCATTGACGGCGAGATTGTCGGCTACGCCTACGGGCACAGCTACCGCAGCCGCTCCTCCTACCGCTGGGGCGCCGAGCTTTCGGTTTATGTCGCGGCGGACTGCAAAAGCAGCAGTGTCGGCGTGGCATTATACGGCGCACTGATCGCCACTTTGCGGCTTCAGGGCTATCAGACGGCTTATGGCATTGTGCTGTTGCCGAACCTGCCCAGCCAGCGCCTGCACGAATATCTCGGCTTTTCAGCCAAGGGCATATTAACAAACGCCTGCTGCAAGCTGGGCTGGCATGATATTATTACTTATGAGCGGCACATCGGCGCCTTCCCCGAAAACCCGCCCGAGATTGTGCCGGTATCCGACCTGGACGATTGGGATATGCGTGAAATCTTTAACCGCCACGCCTCGATCGTGAGTAACCGCAAAACAATATTGCGGCTTAATAAAAGCCGCAACGGATTTTGGGTTATCCCATGAGCGCAAGCGAATAATGGGCCATCGCTACAGGCGGGCCATTAGAAATTAAAGCGTATAATAGCTGTCTTGCGGCTATTATACGCTTTAATCACAGTTTGTCGAAAAGTCCTTCACTCCGCTTCGGCCTTTTACGCCAAGCTGAGCAAAACGGCCATGCGTCCCGTTTTGTCGCCTGCGGGCGAACAATCCGGCGCACTTTGTGCGCCTCAATGCGAGAGTGGAGGCTCACTGCCCCCCCTTCACACTATCCCCCGTGCTTTGCTTTGCCGAATAACTTCTTGATAGGCTGGATTAAAGCGCATCATAGCCGTCTTGTGGCTATAATGCGTTTTAGTCTTCATTATTAATGAGCACAAATTGCTTGAGCACCAAAAATACCGCAACGCCCAACAACGGAAAATTGGGCCGGCGTTCAATCAGCGACCAAATCCCCGCAGCCAGCATGCCCACTCCCACTATGCTGCCGACGGTGTCAGGCAGCGTCTTTTCGTTGCCAAACAGCGCGGCACAAATTAGCCGCAGCATGCTGCCGCCGTCGAGCCCGCGCACCGGCAACAGATTAAAGACCGACAACAGCAGGCTGATGGCCGCAAACCGCGGCGCAAAGGGCTTGAGCAGCATGCCCAGCACAATGCCCGCCAGCGGCCCGGCAGCCAGAATCGTTAACTCCTGACGCAGGCCGGGCAAACGGCGGTAATACGGGACAATCTGTGCGCAGCAGCCGCATAACCGCAACTGCGAAACGCCGTTGTCGGTGGCCAGCAGCGCCAGCCAGTGCCCGGCCTCGTGCACCAGCGCCGCCATCAACAGCGCGAGCGCGTCGCCGCCAAAATAGACAGCGATAGCGATCACCGCAAAAAACCAGAAATCACAGGTGATACGCAATCGCCTGTCACGGGCCCTTATAAAGCCTGCCATCTTGTGCGCTCCGCCAGCGGATTAGCCGCTTTACCATTTATAATCAGTTCAAAATGCAGATGCGGCCCGGTGGAAACGCCGGTGTTGCCTACAAGGGCAAGCGTTTCGCCCTGCCGCAGGCGCATACCAACCCGCACTGGAATCGCACTGCAATGGCAGTAACGGGTTTGATAGCCGCCGTGGTCGAGCGTGACAAACTTGCCGTAAATTTTAGATTCACTCGTCTCAACCACTATACCGGGCCACGCCGCGCCGATTGGAGCACCCAGCGGCGCTGCAAAATCAACCCCAGTGTGGAAATCCGGCTTACCGGTGATCGGGTGGGCGCGCACGCCAAATGGCGAGCTGATAATACCCTGAACCGGCTGACGCATCGGCGCCGAAAGCAGCGGCACCATATTGGTGACACCGTCCGGTAGCGTATTCTCGGCTTGGGGTAAGAACAGTAGCTGGCCGCCCTGCCCGGCCGGGGGAGCCGGTACAGTGACCTCAATGCGCGGCGAGCTGCCCACCTGGCTTAAAATAAGCTCAATAATGCTGCGCAGGCGGGAAATCTTATCGGAATCCCTCACCTTCTGCACGACCGAAAAGACCTTCACCGCCTCGGTTTCCTTCGATATCAGCGTGAAAAATGCCGTCTTTACGTCGCTCATCCCCATAAAGCTGCTCAGGATGAATGCCGCCGTAATCATCATAACGCACAGCATGCTTTGCAGCAGTGTTATAAACATAAACTTGCCCTCCTGCCCGCCGCCGCGCGTGGTAGTCCGTCGTCGCCCCGCCGCGCCAAAGCTGGAATGCATTCTTCTGCCAACCATGTCCACACCTCCTCAAAGAAGCCTATGCACCCTGAAAACGCGTTATGACACCCGCAACAGAACATGTTAAAAAAGCGCGTGCATGGCCTTGCCCGGCGTGCCGCAAAGCACCCGCAACAAAAGGGTTGATTTTTGCGCGCCCATGTGCTATTCTAATCAAGCTGCTCCGTTTGGGCAACAGATGTCTGCGTATCGGCGTCATCGTTGCTTTTAGCGGCAGCCGTTAGATTCTCTGGAGAGTCCCTTAAAGGGCGCCGAAGGTGTAAGTTTGGGCTTAGCCCAAGCGATCTCTCAGGCAAAAGGACAGAGTTTGGTATTGCTTTAAGATATCACTGTTCTCATTTCTCCGGAAGGTCGAAACGAAAGTTTCGGCTTTTATTTTTTGTATACGGGAGGAAGCGAAAGTATGTTAGCACGAATGGATGAACTCATTGTATGGTTTGATGATCTGGTGTGGGGGCTGCCGCTGATCGTATTCATTTTGATCACCGGCATTTATCTCACGGCGCGGCTCAATCTGCTCCAGATGTTTCACCTGCCCCGGGCACTGCGTTACATGGTTCAAAACGAAGACAGCGGCAAAGGCGAGGTCACGAGCTTTGGCGCGCTGTGCACCGCCATGTCGGCCACCATCGGCACCGGCAACATCGTCGGCGTGGCAACTGCCATCTATTCCGGCGGCCCCGGTGCGCTGTTCTGGATGTGGATTGCAGCCTTCTTCGGCATGGCCACAAAATATGCCGAGGGCGTGCTCGCGATAAAATATCGCGAAATTGCGCCTGACGGGCATGTTCTGGGCGGCCCCTTCTATTACATCGAGCGCGGCATGGGCCGCCAGTGGCGCTGGCTCGCAAAGCTTTTTGCCTTTTTTGGCATGGGCGTCGGCCTGTTCGGCATCGGCACCTTTACGCAGGTCAACGGCATTTCTTCGGCGGTCAAGGGCTTCTTTGACGCGGAGAGCCGCTACACCGTTTCAATTTTTGGCGCTCAATATTCATGGGCCGTCGTAATTGCGGGCGTTCTGGTCACGCTGTGCACCGCGTTGGTCATTCTCGGCGGCTTAAAGCGCATCTCGATGGTCGCGCAGATCATTGTCCCGTTTATGGCGATTATCTACGTCGTTTTCGGCGTCATACTGCTTATCTGCAACGCGGGTAAGATTCCGCAGGCGCTCAGCCTGATCATTACCGGCGCGTTTAACCCGCAGGCC
>DALYYK010000313.1:0-3855 GCA_031983305.1 Candidatus Fimivivens sp.
CCCTCTTTACCGAGCAGATTCTCCTTCGGAACGATGCAGTCCTCAAAGATCAGCTCGGAGGTGGAGGAGCCGCGAATGCCCATCTTTCTCTCGTGCTTGCCAACCGAGAAGCCGGGGAAGTTCTTTTCAACAATAAAAGCGGAGATTCCGTGGTTGCCCTTTTTGCGGTCGGTCATCGCCATAACGACGAACACGTCGGCGTAGCTGGCGTTGGTGATGAACACCTTGGTACCGTTAAGTACATAATGGTCACCCTCGAGCACCGCGGTGGTCTGCTGGCCGGAGGCGTCGGTGCCTGCACCCGGCTCGGTCAGGCCAAAAGCGCCGATCCACTCACCGCTGCAAAGCTTGGGCAGATACTTCATCTTCTGCTCTTCGGTGCCGTTCTCAAAGATCGGCGCGCAGCACAGCGAGGTGTGAGCTGAAACGATAACGCCGGTCGTCGCGCACACCTTCGAGAGCTCCTCAACGCACATCGCATAGGCCAGAACGTCAGCGCCCGCGCCGCCGTACTGTTTGGGGAAATAAACGCCCATCATGCCCAGCTTGCCCATTTTCTCGACGGTCTCCACCGGGAACATTTCCTTCTCGTCGACCTCTTCGGCTAAAGGCTTAACTTCATTTTCCGCAAAGTCGCGATACATTTTGCGGAGCATTTGATGTTCTTTGCTCAGTACAAAGTCCATATTGTTTTCTCCTCCTATAATAGAGTAAAACGCGGCGGACAGGGTGATTTTGCCCGGCGGTTTTCAAAGGGACGCGCGAATGGAATTGTAAAAGGGCAGAATAGGGCCCTTGATACAATTACAACGTTATAACATTAACACGCGGCCATAAGGAATGCAAGCAGATTTGTTAATTTTGTAACACGAGTCGAACTTTTTGTTAAACTACACAAAAAATTGACCATATGCAAATATTATTAGGCGAATGTGTTTGTCGTCGTGCCTTTAAAAATTCGATTAATCTATCGAAAGTATGATAGAATACCGAAAAAATTTCAAGGGTTAAAAACGTGTTTCGCAATGTTAAAAGCCCCCGGGCGGCTCATACCATCCGGGGGCTGAGTGCTGTACAGTGACGGCGTTTAGCGATTCGATTTTCTCCAGATTTTGAGCTTTTCAGCTTCCTTCATTAGCTCTTCGCGGAACTGCGGATGCGCAATCGAGATAATGGCCTCGGCGCGCTCCCAGGTCGATAGGCCCTTTAAGCAGACCTTGCCGTATTCGGTGACAAGGTAATGGGTGCAGGGGCGGGGATCGGTGACGACCGAGCCGGGGTTGAGGATGGGCAGAATGCGCGAATGCAGCACGCCCTTCTTGTCGGTGAAGGAGGAGGAGCAGCAGATAAAGCTCTTGCCGCCCTTTGAAAGGTAGGCGCCCAGCACAAAGTCCAGCTGTCCGCCCGCACCGCTGATGTGGCGAATGCCCGAGGATTCGGAGCTGACCTGACCAAACAGGTCGATATCGACGGCGTTGTTGATCGACATAAAGTTATCGATTTGCGCGATGCGGCGGGCGTCGTTGGTGTAATCGACGCCGACCGCCATGACGGCGGGATTTTCGTCGATATAGTCATACAGCTTTTTGGTGCCGGCGGCAAAGGCAAACACCTGACGGCCCCGGTCAACAGCCTTTTTAGAGCCGTTGATCTTGCCGGCTTTGGCGATATCGACAAAAGCGTCAACATACATCTCGGTGTGAACGCCGAGGTCTCTTAAATCGGACTGGGCGATCATCGAGCCGACGGCGTTGGGCATGCCGCCGATGCCAAGCTGCAAACAGGCCCCGTTGGGAATTTCCTCAACGATGAACTTGGCGACCGCTTCGTCCACCTCGGTGGCGGCGGCAGCGCCCATCTCGGCCATGGGCGGATTGGTCCCCTCGACGATCATGTCGACCTCGGAGATATGTATTTCGGTCTCAGCGCCGCCCAGACAGCGGGGCATATTCTCATTAACCTCGAGGATGATGATCTTCGAGGTCTCGCAGACCGCTTTCAGGTGGGAGGCGTTGGGGCCAAAGTTAAAATAGCCGTGCTTATCCATCGGCGCTACCTGGAACATTGCCACGTCGTTGGGGGCGATATGCTCGCGGTAATAGCGGGGCAGCTCGGAGTAGCGGATCGGCGAATAGAAGGCGAAGCCCTGATCAATCGCCTTGCGCTCAATGCCGCCCATGTGCCAGGAATTCCAGCAGAAATGCGCCTGGGGCTCGTCGATCTTGAAAATCTCAGGCACCCACATGCAAATGCCGCCGCGGATTTTAATATCGGTCAGCTCGCTCATGCGCGCCGCCAGCGCCTTATCCAGCGCGACCGGATGGCCGACCGCCCAGCCGTAATCAACCCAGTCGCCGGATTTGATGACGCCGACCGCTTTTTCAGCGCTTGTCAGCTTGCTTTGGTACAGTTCTTGAAAGCCCATTATGGAAGATCCTCCTTGTTAATCTTAAATTTAACGATCAGTCTGTGCCCATTATAGTATGAAATGCTTCAGATTTCAACCGTCGCGACGGCGGATGGTGCAGATTTTGTCGGACCTCCCGTTAAAAGTCTGCCCGTCACGCCGGGCGTCGGCCTTGGTGTGATAGCGAAAGCAGAGCGCCGCTGATGATATCAAATACGCTACCGGCCTAAACTTGCCTGATTGTGGTGGGAATAGGCTGTAAACAGTTGATTAAAACCTATTTCTGGTATAAACTATAAATCGAAAGGATGATGACAGATGAATAATTTTGAGTTTTATTCCCCGACCAGAGTGATCTTTGGCAAGGGCGTGGAGCACCGTGTCGGAGACGCGGCCAAGGCCTGCGGCGCGTCGAAGCTGCTGGTACACTTTGGCGGCGGCAGCGTGAAAAAGAGCGGCCTTTTAGACCGCGTTGAGGCGTCGCTCAAAGCGGCGGGCCTTGATTATGTTCTGCTCGGCGGCGTTTGTCCCAATCCACGGCTGGGTCTTGTGCACGAGGGCATCGACCTTTGCCGCCGCGAAAAGGTCGACATGGTACTGGCCGTCGGCGGCGGCTCGTCGATCGACTCGGCCAAGGCCATCGCGATGGGCGTGCCCTACGATGGCGACGTGTGGGATTTTTACAGCGGCAAGGCCAGCCCCGCCGCCGCGCTGCCCACCGGCAATATTCTGACCATCGCCGCTGCGGGCAGCGAGACGAGCGCCAACAGCGTCATCACGAACGAGGACGGTTGGATGAAGCGCGGCTTTGGCAACACGCTGCTGCGCCCCGCCTTTACGCTGATGAATCCTGAGCTGCTTTACACGCTGCCGAGCTATCAGACCGCGTGCGGCGTCGTCGATATTATCATGCATAACTTTGAGCGCTTCTTCTCCCCCGGCGGCCTTAACGAGGTGACCGACCGCATCAACGAGGCGATGGTGCGCACCGTTATGCAGTACGGCGCCGTCTGCATGAAGGAGCCCGAAAACTATGCGGCGCGCTCGGAGGTCATGTGGGCGGGCAGCCTGTCGCACAACCACCTCACCGGCTTGGGCCGCGCCACCGACTGGGCGACCCACCAGCTCGAGCACGAGCTTGGCGGCATGTTCGACGTGGCGCACGGCGCGGGGCTCTCGGCCATGTGGGGCGCGTGGGCGCGTTATGTCTATAAGCACGACGCCATGCGCTTTGCCCGCTACGGCGTCAATGTGCTGGGGCTAAGCCTCAATTTTGAGGACCCCGAAGAGACCGCGCTGGCGGCCATTGAGGCGACCGAGCGTTATTTTGCGTCGATCGATATGCCGATCAATCTCCCCGAGCTGATGGATCGCGCCCTGACCGATGAGGAGATCAAGACGCTGGCGGTCAAGTGCACCAATTTTGGCAAGCGTAAGATCGGCGGCTT
>DALYYK010000314.1:0-3854 GCA_031983305.1 Candidatus Fimivivens sp.
GCGCAATTATAGATGCAGGCGTTGCTCATTAAAACCTTCAATAAAGAAATGCAGCGCCCGTCGGCTGAAAAGCTGTGGCAGATGCCGCAGGCTGCGGCGTTGCCGAGCTGACCGCCCTTGCCGTCGCGGTCCACGCCGCTGCTGGTGCAGGCGGCGTCATATTTGGCCGCGTCGGATAAGATGCGCAGCTTATCAAAGAGATCCAACATAAACACTCCCAATAAGAACAAACGTTCTTTAATGTATCCTCATTCTAGCAGGGCGGCGCGGCAAAGTCAAGCGGCGGTAGAATTTCCCGATTTAAAAATTGGCGCAGCAAAAAGCGGCCCCGTCAAAAGGCGGGGCCGCAGACTATCGATAAAATGATAACGAGGCAATATGCGCAGAACGAATGCTGCTTAATGCGGCATCGGGAAACCCCTTGCGGGGGTTTGCCGCGCCAAAACAGCCCACCGGGCTGTTTTGGCTGCCTTCCTGCGCTTTTTGAGCAGTAAAGATGCGCTGTCGGAACCCTGTAAACCGCTCGCATATATGTGCGCTCGCGGTTGCTTGACTGTGCTGTTTGCAACAGGCGGCATTCATGCCTGCTGCGGCTCCGTCAATACACCCTGCGCGTTTTTGAAAAAGCTCGACCAAAACTTTTAATTTGTGTAACTTTTTCCGTGATATACGTTTTCAACAAGCTGCGCGGCCCCGCCAAAAGGCGGAGTCGCGCGGCCTATGTGTTCGTTATTTAAAACCAAGTCCCTGCATGTCAAGAAATTCGTCATAGGTGCACATGCGGTCAATGCAGCCCTCGTCGGTGATCTGGATGATGCGGTTGGCGACGGTTTGAATGAACTGGTGGTCGTGCGACGCGAATAAAATGACGCCCTTAAAATCGATCAAACCGTTGTTGACGGCGGTGATCGATTCAAGATCGAGGTGGTTGGTCGGCTGGTCGAGCATCAGCACATTTGAGCCCGAGAGCATCATGCGCGAGAGCATGCAGCGGACCTTCTCGCCGCCCGACAACACCTTGACCGGCTTATAAACCTCGTCGCCCGAGAAAAGCATCCGCCCTAAAAATCCGCGCAGATAGCTCTCGGAGTCGTCGGCGGAATACTGGCGCAGCCACTCGATGAGGTTGTAGTCGTTATCGTTGAAGAACGCAGAGTTATCTTTGGGAAAATAGGACTGCGACGTCGAGAGGCCCCATTTAAAGCTGCCCGCGTCAGGCTCGATTTCTTCAAACAGGATCTGGAACAGCGCGGTAGCGGCCTGCTCGTTCTCGCAAAGAATCGCAACCTTGTCTTCGCGGTTGAGCCTGAAGGACACGTTGTTGAGCACCTTAACGCCGTCGACCGTCTTTGTGAGATTCTCAACCTGCAACGTTTCGCGGCCGATCTCGCGGTCGGGCTTAAACGACACCCACGGGTAGCGCCGTGACGAGGCGGGCAGCTCCTCAACGGTGAGCTTTTCGATCAGCTTTTTGCGCGAGGTGGCCTGCTTCGACTTCGATTTGTTCGCCGAGAAACGCTCGATGAACTTTTGCAGCTCCTTGATCTTATCCTCGCTCTTGCGGTTCTGATCCTTCATCATCTGCTGGATCAGACGGCTCGATTCATACCAGAAATCGTAGTTGCCGACATACATCCTGATCTTGCCGAAGTCCACGTCGACGATGTGGGTGCAGACGGTGTTCAAAAAGTGGCGGTCATGCGAGACGACGATGACGGTACCAAAAAAGTCGAGCAGAAAATTCTCAAGCCAGTTGACCGAAGCCACGTCGAGATGGTTGGTCGGCTCGTCGAGCAGCACGATCTCGGGCCGGCCGAACAACGCCTGCGCCAGCAGCACCTTGACCTTTTCGCCGCCCTGCAAGCTGTGCATCTCGGCATAATGCAGCGCGCTGCCGAGCCCGAGGCCCTGCAAAAGCTGCGCCGCTTCGGTTTCGGCCTCCCAACCGTTGAGCTCGGCGAATTCGCCCTCGAGCTCTGAGGCTTTTTCACCATCCTCGTCGGTGAAATCCTCCTTGGCGTAGAGCGCTTCCTTCTCCTTCATAATCTCATAAAGGCGCGGGTTGCCCATAAAAACGGTGTCCATCACCGTGTGCTGGTCGTACTGAAAGTGGTCCTGCTTTAAAACCGACATGCGAGTGCCCTCGCCGATGCTCACCTCACCGGTGCTGCTTTCGAGCTCGCCCGAGAGCAAGCGCAGAAAGGTGGATTTTCCGGCCCCGTTCGCCCCGATGACGCCGTAGCAGTTGCCCGGCGTAAATTTGAGGTTTACATTGTCAAAAAGCTTTGTGCCGCCGAATTGCAGCCCAAGATCTGTCACCGTTATCACTGTTTAACCGCCTTTTCAAAATTAAAATTGCTTTAATAGGTTGCCGCCGCACAAACAACAGCGCGACCTGCTTGGTCTGCGGGCTGCTTAAAGTCCGCGGTTCTAAAAAAGCCTGCGACGCGGCCATCCGTTAAAATGGCCGCACAGACACTCATTATGACAGCATAGCAAACCCCGGCGCGTATGTCAAATACCCAGTGAAATTTTGCAGCACTTTTGCCAGAAACATTCTTAAAAAGTACAAGCAATGCGGCATTTTTTGAGCGTGTTGACGGCCATTTTCGGCTTTTATGAAACATTCTGCGATTTAGAACAAACAAAAGCAGGACACTTTACAAACGCAAAGCGCCCTGCCGTTCATTTTTATGCGATTAAATCTGAAGCGCCTCAAGCTCGTTGCTGCCAAGCAGGCGCTCGGCGTCGATGAGCAGCGCAACCTTCTTTGTAAGCTTTGCAATGCCCATAACATAGCTGTTGCGTGAGGTGGCCATCTTGGGCGGCGGGGCAATCAGCTCGTCTTCAATATCGGTGACCTCGTCGACCTCGTCGACAATAAAGCCGACCGCCGAGTCGTGAATGCTCGTGACGATGATGCAGGTGCGCTCGCTATACTCGGCCTCGGGCTGGTTTAGACGCAGGCGGATATCGATAACCGGGATAATCTGCCCGCGCAGATTGATAACGCCCTTGGCATAGACCGGGAATTCGGGCATCGGGGTGATGTCCTGCATGCCGACAATCTGCACCACCAGCGAAATCGGAATACCCAAAAGCTGTCCGAAGGTCCAAAAGGTCAGATATTTGCCTTTCATCTCATCAGCCGACGCGCTGAGAGCAGAAATAAAATTGTCGTGGTTCAAAAGAAGTCCCCCTCTCAAATATGAGCACCCTAAACGCCGGATAAACCCCTCTGCGGGGCGAGAATAGTCGTTTGACGTCATAATAGCACAAATAATGAAGAAACGCAATATAAAGCGTGACAGATCAGGCAATAACAGGATGAACTTAATACAAATATTACCGGGTTATCGGTACGAAAGCAGATCTTCGACCGACTTGCGGCGAGGAGCGGTCGCCTGACCCTTGGGGTAGCCGAGCGCGATGATTGCGGCGAGCTGCTGGCCTTCGGGCAGGCCAAACAATTCTTCGACCTTCTTCTCGTCAAAAATGCCCAGTATCGCGGTACCCAAGCCTTTAGCATACGCCGCCAAACAAAAGGTCTGGGTCGCGATGCCTGCGTCAAACATCTCCCAACGGTCGCCCTTCGACGTGGAAAAAGAGCCGTCCCGCTCAAAGCCTGAACGCCCGTTGACCATCGTGACAAGCACGAGCGCCGCGGCGCGTTTCATTGTTGCGGTATTCGGCGCAAAGCCCATGACGCACTGCTCGGCGAGCAGGTCAATCTGATCGCGGCTTTCAACGACAATATAGCGGGCGACCTGGGTGTTTTTCCAAGAGGGTGCGAACGCGGCCACCCCGACAATTTCTTCAATCAGCGCGTGCGGCACGGCGGTTTCTTCAAAATC
>DALYYK010000315.1:0-3853 GCA_031983305.1 Candidatus Fimivivens sp.
CGACCCGGTCTTGCTGCGCAGCAGCCCCGAGACGGTGTTGAGCACGGTGGATTTTCCCGCGCCGTTCGCGCCGATCAGCGTGACGATCTCCCCTTCGTTGACCGAAAAGGAGATGCCCTTTATCGCGTGGATGCTGCCGTAAAATACATTGATATCCTCAACCTGCAACAGCATGCTCAACCCTCCTTCTTCTTGCCGAGATAGGCCTCGATGACCTTGGGGTTCGCCTGTATCTCGGCGGGCGTTCCCTTGGCGATAATCTTGCCGTAGTTGAGCACGGCGATGCCCTCGCAGATGCCCATGACCAACTTCATATCGTGCTCGATGAGCATAATCGCAATCTCAAAGGTATCGCGGATTTTGCGGATATTCTCCATGAGCTCCGCCGTTTCAGAGGGGTTCATGCCGGCTGCGGGCTCGTCAAGCAGCAGAAGGCTCGGGTTGGTGCCCAGCGCGCGCACAATTTCAAGGCGGCGCTGCGCGCCGTAGGGCAGACTGCCGGCCTTGGCGCCAGCCATACCCTCCATACCGAAGATCGAGAGTAGCTCAAGCGCGCGCTCATGGATAACTTTTTCTTCTTTCCAGTAGCGCGGCAGACGCAGGACGCCGTCCCACATCGAATAGTTCATCTGGTTGTGCAGGCCGATCTTGACGTTATCCTCAACGGTCAGCGTCGGAAACAGCCGGATGTTCTGAAAGGTTCTCGCAATACCCGCGCGGTTGACCTGAATCGTGCTCATGCCGTGGGTGTCTTTGCCATCGAGCAGAATGGTGCCGCGCGTCGGCTGATACACTTTGGTCAGAAGGTTAAACACCGTGGTCTTGCCCGCGCCGTTTGGGCCGATGAGGCCCGCGATCTCGGTGCGGCCGATGGTCAAATTAAAGTTATCAACGGCGGTCAGACCGCCGAAATCGATGCCAAGGCCGATCGCCTCAAGCACGGGGGTTTTGTCGATGTCCCGCTCGGGGATGATCGCGCTGCTGGGAACCGGTACCATTTTAGCCATTTTGCGCGCCCTCCTTGCCGACCGAATTCTTGGCGGCCACCTTTTCTTTAAACTGCCCAAGCAGGCGGCGGCCCTTGTCGCCGTTGGTCATGAGCATGACCGCAATCAGCACAATGGCGTAGACGAGCATGCGGTAATCGCTGAAACTGCGCAGCAGCTCGGGCAGCACGGTGAGCACCGCCGCGGCGATAATCGACCCGCGGATATTGCCCATTCCGCCGAGCACAACGAAGACGAGCACAAGTATCGAGGTATTGAAATCAAACTTTTTGGCCACGACGGTCGAGTAGTTCATCGCGAACAGCACGCCGGCCATTCCGGCCAGCACCGCCGAGGTTGAAAAGGCCATCAGCTTGTATTTGGTGATATTAATGCCCAGCGACTCGGCTGCGATGCGGTTATCGCGCAGCGCCATAATCGCCCGGCCCGCACGGCTGTTGATGAGGTTCTGCACCACAATCAGCGTGACGATGACCAGCGCATAGCCGATCGCAAAGGTCGAGAGCTTGGTCACGCCCACCGCGCCCATCGGGCCGTTCAGGATAACGGTGCCGCCATCGGCCAGCCCCAGCGATGCCGAATCGGTCATGCTCAGGTGCAGGCCGTTTGCATCAACGCCCACATAGAGACAGTTGACGACGTTCTTGACAATTTCGCCAAAGGCCAGCGTGACGATGGCCAGATAGTCGCCCCGCAGACGCAGCACCGGCACGCCGACCAGCAGGCTGGTCAGCCCGGCGATAATGCCACCCGCCAGCATAGCGATAACCAGTCTGAGCGGCGAGAAAGCGATCACATTTTTAAGGCTCATTGTGACGATGACGCCGGTAAAGGCGCCGACGCTCATAAATCCGGCGTGGCCCAAGCTCAATTCGCCCAGAATACCGACCGTGAGGTTGAGCGAAATCGCCATGACGATATAGGCGCAGATCGGTACAAGCTGGCCCTTGAGCGAGCTCGTGAGGTGCCCGCCCGTCATAAGCGTCTGCAAAATGATAAACGCGACGGTTACGAGGATATAATTAAGAAAGTTGTTCTGGGCGGTTGTATTCATTGCTTTAATCTTTTTCATTTCTTCCGCCTACACTTTCTCGCTTATTTTTTTGCCCATCAGGCCGGTGGGCTTGACCAGCAGCACAACGATGAGCACGGCAAAGACAATCGCGTCCGAAAGCTGGGTCGAGATATATGCTTTGCCGAACGTTTCGACCAACCCGAGAATCAGACCGCCGATCATCGCGCCCGGAATCGAGCCGATGCCGCCAAATACCGCCGCCGTGAACGCCTTGATGCCCGGCATTGAGCCGGTCGTGGGCAACAGCGTCGGATAAGCCGAGCAAAGCAGCACGCCCGCTATCGCCGCCAGCGCGCTGCCAATGGCAAAGGTGGTCGAGATGGTGGCGTTTACGTTGATTCCCATGAGCTGCGCGGCGCCCTTATCCTCCGAGACGGCGCGCATCGCCTTGCCGATTTTGGTGTGTCCGGTCAGCCAGCTTAAAAGCACCATGATAACGACACAGGAGAGCACCGTCACCATCGTTTCACCCGAGATGATCAGGTCGCCGTTAAACAACTTAAGCGGCTTAACCGGCACCACGCTTGAAAAGCTTTTGGGGGCAGAGCCCCAGATCAGTAGCGCGGCGTTCTGTAAAAAATAGCTGACGCCGATCGCCGTAATCAGCACCGCGAGCGACGGCGCCATGCGCAGCGGCTTGTAGGCCAGCTTTTCGATCGTCAGGCCCAGGCAGGTGCAGACCGCCATCGCCAATAAGACCGAGACAAACGCCGGCCAGCCAAGATAGGTCGTCGCACAAAAAGACATATAAGCGCCCACCATGATCACGTCGCCATGCGCAAAGTTCAGCATTTTTGCAATGCCGTAAACCATCGTATAGCCCAACGCGATAATGGCATAAACGCTTCCCAGACTGATGCCGCCGACGATGTAGGAAAGAAACGTCATACCCGCACACCTCATTTTTCTTAATGCAATGGTTCCCTTACAGCAATTCCATAAAAGGCGACAACGCAGCCTCTCATGAATTTTTCAACGCTGAGGCTTCATACTGATCCCCTACTAAAGCTTGAACAGACCGGCAAGCCGATTTTATATCCCGCGGGACGTTAAAAAAGCAAAGCATCCGCCGTCAGGATATCAACTCTTTAGTGGGGGCCAATCTCAGCAGTCTTTTGTGGAATGGCTGTAAGAACAGGGAAGCGGAGGGCTTTTAAGCTCGCGCTCAAAGAAGCCCTCCTGAACAAACAAACAGATATTACATGCCGGTGTAGACGCCGTCCTTGATGACGACAGCCTTCGGGGCCTTTGAAACCTCGCCGGTGGCCTGCCAGGTCATGCTCTCGCCGGTGATGCCGTCGAAGGACATGGTGGTGAACTCGGCGATCAGCTTGTCACAGACGTCGGCGGCGGGCATCTCGGCGGTGACGCCGGCCTTTTCGCAAGCCTGTGCAATCGCGTAGATGCAGTCATAGCCGTCAGCCGCGAACTGGTTGGGAATCTCGCCGTAAGCAGCCTGATATTTGGCAACAAAGTTCTTGGTCGCGTCGTCCTCGGCATCCGCCGAGAAGGGGGTCAGCAGCATGAGGCCCTCTGCCAGCGTCTTGTCGAAGTTCTCAAGCGTCAGAATGCCGTCAAGGCCGTCGCAGCCGAAGAACTTGGGCGAGTAACCCATGCTTCTGGCCTGCGAGAGAATCAGCGCGGCGGGGGTGTAGTAGATGGGCAGGAAGATCAGGTCGGCGCCCGCGTTCTTGGCCTCAGTCAGCTGCACGCTGAAATCGGTCGCGGTGTCGTCGGTGAAGGTGGTAGCCACGACAATTTCAAGGTTCTT
>DALYYK010000316.1:0-3823 GCA_031983305.1 Candidatus Fimivivens sp.
CAAGCCCTACGCAGATGGTCGAAACGTCACACTTGATATAGTTCATCGTGTCGTAAATCGCCATGCCCGCGGTAACCGAGCCGCCCGGGGAATTGATATACAGATGAATGTCCTTATCAGGATCCTGCCCTTCTAAAAACAACAGCTGCGCCACCACAAGGCTTGCGGTGGTATCGTTGACCTCGTCGCAAAGCATGATGATGCGGTCGTTTAAAAGCCGCGAAAAAATGTCGTACGCGCGTTCGCCGCGGTTGGTTTGTTCAATAACGGTTGGTACCAGTGCCATGAATCTTACACCCCCTGTTAATATGTATGTGCTACAGCATAAAACGCTTAAAAACCCGGCGACAAAACGGGTAAAACCGTTTTATACCCATAGGCCGTCAAAAGGCTGACTCGCTTGACGCGCAGATTCTTTATGCTGCAAGGGCGATCGGGGCGGCAGGCGCAAGGCCCGCCGACCTTCATATGTCCGCTGTCCGCAGGGTGGAAAATATGCCGCAGAAATATCAGCCTTTTGGTGGATATCGGTATACGCGCACAGGTTTTCAGGCGTCCTTGCTGTAAGGTTTATGAGGTGCGAAAACGCTTATTCGGCGTCTTCAGCCTTGGCCTTTTTGGTTTTCTTAGCCTTGGGCGCTTCTTCGCCGTCTTCCTCAGACTTTTTGGCGGCAGCCTTCTTGGCCTTAGGCTTGTCGTCGGCCTTCGCCTCGGGCGCGCTGACCGTCACAGCCGCGCTGGCGGTGACAACCTCAAGCGCCTTGCGGCAGGCGACGTCGGCCACGAGATCTTTTTCTCTGATCGCGCCGCGAATGCGCTCAACATCCACATGGTACTGCTCGGCAAGCTTCTGGTACTCGTCGGCGATGTCCTTTTCGTCGGGCACAATGTTCTCGGCGGTCGCAATCGCTTCCATCGCCAGGCGGGTCTTGACCTGATTTTCAGCCTGAGTGCGGAAGGTCTCGCGGAACTTCTCCTCGGTCTCGCCGGTGTAGCTCATGAAATCCTTAAGGCTTAAGCCCTGCTGGCTCATGCGCATGCCAAAATCCTGCACGAGCTCGTCGATGCGGCTCTCGATCATGCAGTCGGGAATCTCAACGGTCATCTCGGAGACAACCTGCTCGAGCAGGCGGTTCTCAAGCTCGGTCTCGGCCTTGCTCTCAGCCGACTCGGTCAGGTGCTTTCTGATATCCGCCTTGTAAGCGTCGATGGTGTCAAACTCACTGATATCCTTGGCAAACTCGTCGTCGACCTCGGGCAGCTCGCGCGCCTTGAGGCCCAGCAGCTTAACCTTGAACACAGCGGGCTTACCGGCCAGACTGCTCTCGCCGTACTGCTCGGGGAAGGTGACATTAACGTCAAATTCGTCGCCGATATTCTTGCCGACAACCTGCTCCTCAAAGCCCGGAATAAAGCTGCCCGAGCCCAGTGTGAGCGGATATTTCTCGCCCTTGCCGCCGTCGAACGCGACGCCGTCGGCAAAGCCCTCAAAATCGATCTCGGCGATGTCGCCGTCCTGCGCCGCGCGGTCCTCAACGGTGATAACGCGGGCATATTTTTCACGCATCTGCGTAATCTGCTCATCAATCTGCTCATCGGTGACAGGAGAAACCACTTTTTCAGCCGCAAGGCCCTTATATTTGCCCAGCGTTGCAACCGGACGGGTGGTCACGGTCGCCTTAAAGGTAAAGCCCTCTTCGTCGGCGCTGAGCACCTCAACATCGGCGGAATCGACCGGGGTGATGCCCGCTTCGTCCACTGCCTCGGAATAGGCGGCGGGATAGAGCGCGTTCATCGCGTCGTCAAGGAACATGCCCTTGCCATAGAGCTTTTCGACCATGGCACGGGGGGCCTTGCCCTTGCGGAAGCCGGGAACGGTAATATTTTTCATATTTTTGCGGTAAGCGGCCTCCACAGCCTGCGCAAACTGCTCACCCTTGACCTCAACGATGAGCTCCGCGCGGTTGGTTTCCACCTTGTTAGACGATACGAGAGACATTTATTTTTCCTCCTGTTTGTAAGCATTTACATCTTAGCATTATATCACAATTTCATCAAAAAAACTATTAAAATCTTATGAATTCAAAGCCTTTTAAGGCTGAATCTGAGATGATCGGCCGACACGAGCGTGAATTCTATGCCGAGGTAATTCCCCTCAAATGCCTGCGCGCAGGCCGCGCCGTGCAGATGGCCGTAAAAGCAGCGCCGAACGCCGTATTCGCGCAGCAAATCGATGATGCCGCCCGAAATGCCGTTACCAAAAACCGGCGGGTAATGTAAAAAGACGACCGGCTCAAGCCCTGAGGGCCTCGCGGCCTCGAGCGAGGCTTTAAGCCTACCCTCTTCGCGCGCGGTCACCTTCTGGTCGTGGGGCGCCGAATCCTCAAGCATCCAACCACGGGTGCCGCAAATGGCAATATCGCCCGACGCGACAAAGCTATTATGGAGAATTGACAGCGTACTTAAACCCCGGCTTTCAAAAAAAGCCTCCATTTTACGCCGGCTGTTCCACCAATAGTCGTGGTTACCCTTTAAAATCACCTTGTTGCCGGGCAGCGCGTCGATGTATTCAAAGTCGGCGGCGGCCTCCTCGAGCGTCATCCCCCACGAAATATCCCCGGCCAGCACCACAGTGTCCGAGTTGGAGACCTGCGCTTTCCAATTGTTTGTAATTTCAGCGACATAATTATACCATCCGGGAAAAATATCCATCGGCTTATCGCAGGCGAGAGAAAGGTGAAGATCACCTATCGCAAAAATTGACATACGGCCTCCTGTCGGAATAATCTAAACCGCGCGGCGGATACTGTTTTTAATCGAATTGCAAGGAGGTGAAATTCATGCACAAAGGCGAAGTGAAAAGCAACATTTCCTGCGATATTGTCAACTGCGTTTATAACGACGACCGCTACCACTGCACCGCGCCCTCAATAGAGGTCGGTTCGCAAAACGTCACCAGCTGCACCGCAAGCAGCAGCAGCGAGACTCAGTGTGCCACATTCCGTCCCAAGACGCCGTACAAAAGCGGTTATCAAGCCCTTTAATGCGTATGAATCCACGGGCAAATCGATGCCAAGCGTTCAAATCGCCACACATGCGGTTTGAACGCTTGGCGTTTTTTAAATTGCCGCCGCGATTAAAGCGGCTTCTGATTACTTGATATTTGAAGCGAACGCTTCGATCTCCGCCGGCATCTCATCGGGCAGAATGACCTTTGAAAAGCGGATTTTTTTGTTCTCGAGCGCCTCAATGCTCTCGGGAACCGGCACGCCGGTCTGCTTGGAGAGCATTCTGACAGCCGCGAACTCATCGGCGGGCTGTGAGACGCCCAACGCCGCCAGCACGCTGCCCGCAAACTTAAAGGGCGACGCGGTTGAGACGATAACGGCGGGATACGTATCGCCGGTCGCCGCCTTGTAGTCGTCGTAAACACCCAGTGCCACCGCCGTGTGCGGGTCGACGAGATAACCGACATCGTCGAGCGTATTTTGGATGACGGTCTGGCATTTGGCGTCATCGATATAACCGCCCCAGAAATCCTCGGCTAACCGCGCCTTCATCTCGTCGCCGATCGCGTAGCGGCGCTCTTTCGAAAGCTGTTCCATCATGTCGCGCACCGCCTCGCTGTCGCGGTCGGTCAGCTCAAACAGCAGGCGCTCGAGGTTTGAGGAAACGAGAATGTCCATCGAGGGCGACAGCGTGGTGAAAAAATCGCGGTTGGCGTCATATACGCCGTCGTTGATGAAATCGGTCAGCACGTTGTTGCTGTTGGAGGCACAGATCAGCTTATGAACCGGCAGGCCCATCTGCTTGGCGTAATAGC
>DALYYK010000317.1:0-3815 GCA_031983305.1 Candidatus Fimivivens sp.
TGCGCAATCTGCTGATCTAAAAATAAGATTTCATCGGGTGTGATCGTCATATTCGCGCCCGAAACGACGATGATTCGGTTGTGCAGCGTCACGCCGTTTTGCTGGGTGAGCAGAATGTTGCCCACGGCGGTAGCCGCCGCGTCGGTGCGCATCACATAGTGGGTATCGGCTCCGGATGCGTTGAGCGTCTGGATCAGCTGGTCGCCAAACGCGTCATGCCCGGTTTTGCCGACCATTGTGACGCTGGCGCCCAACCGGGCGGCCTGCACGGCCTGATTGGCTCCCTTGCCGCCGGGGGCGGTGCTAAAGCCGCTGCCCAGCACCGTTTCGCCCGCGTTGGGAAAACGCTCGGTCGTAACAATCATGTCCATGACCAGGCTGCCCACCACAAGGATTTTTGGTTTTTTCATGCGAACAGCTCCTTAAAGGCCAAGCTTTTTGCCAAGGTATTCTTCGAGCGCGAACAGGCTGTCAACCTCCATGCGCGCGTTTTTGTCAAAGCGACTGCGGTCTGAGCTTCTTGAGAGCAGGCTCATCGGAATACCGACAAGGTTCATGTGATATTTTGCGCTGACAGGGTAGAGTCGCATCTCAATCATCGCAAATTCGGTGATCAGATCGGCCATCAGCTTAGCTTCCTCCGCCTTCTCGGGGTTATGGGCGTTGTCCACCACAAACTTATAAAGCTGCGGGTGGTAGTTTGCCATAATGCCGTTATAACCGGCCGCACCGTGCATAAAGCTGTCGTAGAACGAAGCGGCGTTGGCGTTAAAGAGCTTTAGGGGCGTGCCCTCCACTGCCTTGATGCGCTCGCGGATCAGCTCATAGTCGCAGCAGGTATCCTTCAAAAATACCAGTCTGCCACCGTGTGCCAGTTCTTTTAAAGCATTGAGCGAAACCAAACGCTTGTAGGGCATTGGGCATTCGTAGATGCCAAAATCCACCTCGGGGAAGGCATTCGCCGTCGCCTCAAAGTTTTTCATAAAGACCTCGTCGCCCTCGTTCTTGGGGTCGAGCGCGTTAGAAACCAGCACGTAAGCCTCGACGCCGGTTTTCATCATCGCCTCAATCTCCTTGAGCTGGGTGGGTAGGTCGGTCGCAGTGTGGCCCGAAGCGATGACCTGCATGCGGCCGTCGGCCGCCTCAAACACGGCTTTGCCGAGGTCAACCTTCTCCTGCGGGGTCAAGAACAACATTTCGCTCGACTGGCAGACCGCAAAAATGCCGTTGCAGCCCTTTTTGGCGTACCAGTCCACCATCTTTTGAACGGTGTCAAAATCAATTTTTCCATCTTCGGTAAAGGGGGTAATCATGGTCGGCCAAACGCCGCCTTGAATCTGAAATGCCATTACAAATCACCTCAAATAGTATTATATCTCAAGTATTATATCTCATATAGACATTACGCGCAATCAAGCGATTCAGCCCATGTAACCAAGGAACAATCTCGGCAAGAAAAGAATCGTGTTGGGGATATAGGTAATGACCATCAGCACGATCAGCATGGCGATAATCATCGGCAAAATCTCTTTGACGACGTATTTGAGCGGTGTGCCTGAGATGCCGCTTGTAATGAACAGCAGCATGCCAAACGGCGGGGTAGAGAGGCCGATCATCATGTTGAACACCACCACGACGCCAAAGTGCACCAGATCAATACCCAGCTGATTGACCAGCGGCAGCATGATCGGAATAAACACAACCTGAATCACCGAGGTGTCGATGAACATACCCAGAACAAGCAGCGCAATGTTGACGATCATCAGGAAAACATAAGGATTGTTGGTCATCGAGAGAATAAAGTCGCCCAGCCGGACGGCAATCTGCTCGCGCGCGACGATATAGGAGATAGCGGTTGCCGAGCCGACCATGATCGAGGTTGTACCGGTCGACTGTACCGTATCGATGAGCACCTGCTTAAAGCCGTCCCAGCTCAGGACGCGGTAGGCGAAGATCGCGATCAGCATCGCGTAGAAACCAGCCACGGCGCCGGCCTCGGTCGGGGTCATGATGCCGGTATAGATGCCGATCAGCAGAATGGCGGGCGTCAGAATGGCGGGGATCGCCTTGACGCAGTAGATCAGATAGTCGCGCAGCACAAAGGCGACGCTGCGCGGATAGTTGCGCTTTCTGGCAATAAAGGCGATATAGATCATCAGCGCAATGGCCAGCAGCACGCCGGGCACCATGCCGCCCATGAACAGCGCGCCGACCGAAGCGCCCGACAGCATTGCATAGATGACCATGGGAATCGAGGGCGGAAAGATCGGGCCGATGGTGGCCGAGGCGGCCGTTATAGCGCAGGAGAAGCCGTCGTCATACCCCTCTTGGCGCATGGCCTCGATCTCCATCTTGCCAAGGCCCGCGGCGTCGGCGATGGCCGAGCCGGTCATGCCCGAGAAAATCAGCGAGGCCAGCACATTGACATGGCCCAATCCGCCGCGAAAGCGCCCGACAATGCCCTTTGAAAAGCCGAAGATCATTTCGGTGATCTTGCCGGAGTTCATGACGTTGGCCGCAAAGATAAACAACGGAACCGCGATAATCGTATAGTTCGAAAACAGCATGCCCAGCGTCTGCTGCGCCACCATTTTGACGTTTGTGCCGTTAATTAAGAAATAAAAGGTACAGGCCGAAATCATACCCAGTGGAATCGGCATTCTTAAAAGGAACATGAGAATAAAAATTAAAAAGAAGACGAAAAGCGCGAGATTCATTCCAGTCCCTCCTTGTTTGCCTGTTCAATGGCCTCTTCATAGGCCGGCTTATTTTCACGCAGCAGGCGCTCTTCGGCCCGCTTGCCGCCAAGGCCCGAGAATACCATAAAATCCTGATAAAGCTCGATGCCGATATACAGCAGCATCAGGGCTAAAAACACCATGTAGGGTGCAAAAATGTAGTTGAGTCCCACTTTAAGCACGCTGGATTTTTGGACCTTCATAAATTGAATATAGTTCCAGGTGGGCATCACCGAAACGGCGAGCGCCACAAAAATAATCAGGTTGCCAAGAAACGCTGTAAAGGATTTTAACTTGATTGGCAATACGTCATAAATGAGCGTGAAGGTCACGTGCGAGCGTTTGCGCTGCGCAAAGCAGGCGCCGAGCAGCACGACCCACACATAGCACATCGAGGTGACCTCCATCGACCAGGGCTGAGGGTTGCGCAGAATATAGCGGAAGAAAATTTGCAACACAAAGACGCCGAACAGCACTAAAAAGGCTATGACGGGTATATAAATTTCCACGCAGTCGCGCAGCCAGAGAACGGCTTTTTTTAAGGGTTGCTTCAAGACGATCATCCTTCCTTGTTCGGGATGTTGGGAATAGAGACGTTTTTTGAGAATACGGGGCATATCACACCGATATGCCCCGTATCAAACGTCAACGGTACGAGAGGGGCTGAAAATCAGCCCAGAGCCTTGACCTTCTCAAACAGATCCTTGTCCCAGCTCTTAGAAATATCATCCGCAAGGTACTTGGCGAGCACTTCGTCGGCAAAGGTGTTGACGTCGGCCTCATAAACCTGGAGTCCCTGCTGCTTGAGGAAGTCGACGACTTCCTTCTCAACACTCAGGTTGATCTCGTCGCAGGTTTTACGGGCGGCTTCAACGCCTTCCATCACCCAGCCCTGCTGCTCGGGAGTCAGAGAGTCCCACTTGGCCTTGTTGATGGTGGGCCATACTGAGTCCACGAGGTGGTTGGTCAGCGAAATAGACTTCTGAACCTCATAGAACTTGGCGTTCTTGACGGTGGGCAGGGGGTTATCCTGTCCGTCGACCGTGTTGGTCGAGAGCGCAAGATACAGGTCGTTAA
>DALYYK010000318.1:0-3814 GCA_031983305.1 Candidatus Fimivivens sp.
GCAACAAGGCAACCATCGGCGGAAATGTCGGTAATGCCTCTCCCGCAGGAGATTTGCTTGTCCCACTGTGGCTGCTGGATGCAACGGCTGAAATAGCCGGGTCCCACGGAACGCGGGTTGCGCCGATCAGCGAGGTGCTGACCGGAATTGGGAAAACAACGCTTAATTATAATGAAATGCTGACGGCCTTTAGCTGGACGCAGCCGCCCGAGGGCACGGCTACCGCTTATAAAAAGCTAGGAAGCCGAGGGGAAGTAACCATCTCGCGCGTAGGGCTGGCCGTTATGGCGACCATGTATGACGGCGCCGTGTCGTCCATCAAAATGATGCTCGGGGCGGTCGCACCGACGCCGGTCAGAGCCACGGCGGCGGAGGACTGTCTTTTGGGTACAGCACTCGATGAGGCGTCGCTAAGAAGAGCCGCACAGGCGCTTTCGGATTATATTTTGCAGATCAATGACCGGCCTAACCGTTTTTATAAAGCCCACGCGTCGATGGGCGTATTGCTGGATGTGGTGGCGCAGCTTAAACAGCGCTTACAAAATAGAGAATAAATTTCAGTTTATTGCATTTTTGGCCTACTTATGGTATAATTTCAAAATTAAAAATCCATAAAGGGGGACGCTTCTTGGCCAGAAACGCAGTGCGCATGAAGGACATTGCTCAAAAACTCAATATTAGCGTTGTTACGGTGTCCAAAGCGCTGGGCGGCAAAGAGGGCGTGGGCGATGCGCTGCGTCAGAAGATCAGAGAAGCCGCCGCCCAGATGGGCTATCAAGGCAAGGAGCTTCAAAAGAGCAGGGAGCTTGGAGGCTCGGTTGGAATATTAATGGCGGAGCATCTGATCAAGCCGGAGCACTCTTTTTATTGGGCGCTGTACCTCAACTTGGTCGAAGCTCTCAAAGAGAATCGTTATCACAATATGTTTGAGCTTGTGGACACCACAGCGGAACAGGCTCTTTTGCCCGCGTTTATCTCCGAAGGAAAAGCCGAGGGTGTCGTTGTTCTCGGAAGCATGCCGGAAAGCTATCTTAAAATGCTCGAGGAGACGGGGCTTCCGCTGGTTCAGGTCGATTCAAGCAGCGCCGTCCGATCCGTTTCGATCATTGCGGATGGCTATCGCGGAACCGCTGAGATGACGCAATATCTGATTCATAAAGGCCACCGGGATATCGGTTTTGTGGGAAGTATTGAAGCCAACGTTCATATGCGTGACTGTTATTATGGTTATTTAAAAACGCTGGATTTTAACGGTATCCCTTTTCGCAAAGAATGGGTTTTGCCGGATAGGGAAGGGCATGATTTTAAGCAGAATTTTGATCTTCCTGAGAAAATGCCGACGGCCTTTGTTTGCAGCAGCGACCAAGGAGCCTATCATTTTGTTCAGGATCTTCAGCGTAAAGGCTTTAGAATTCCCGATGATTTATCGGTGACGGGCTTTTATGGTCATGTTTTTTCCACATTGGTCACGCCGCAGCTCACAACCTATGGCATCGACTTAAAAGCGATGGCGCAAAAGGCGGTCGAGGCTCAGATTTCGCTGATCAGCAATGCGTCTCAGAAACGGGGGATGCAGGTCATCTGTGGCGAAATATTAGAACGGGAATCGGTGCGAGCGCTGACCGATTTGCAAGAGGAGCGCTGAAAACGTCAATTTGGCCGTCAGGCTTGACCCGGTTCCTGTGTCGTTGATTTAAAGCGCTCCCTTAGGTCAAGGGCGGGCACCCCTAACGGTGGGGCGTATAAAACAGAAAAAGCGATTGCGTAATGTGGATTGTGCAATCATTAAACAAGCTGACGCCGTTTTGAGGGGCGTCAGCTTCTTTTGGCCCTAGCCGTTTATGGCGGTTTAGTACCGCTGCTTCAAAGAGGTATTCACATCTTGACATGGGCGGGGCAATGCCCTATTCTTTGGGTGAGGTTTCAATACCGTTGCTCACAATAGCCAATCGCCCGATTGTTGTAGTGCATTTTGCTTTAGACGATACCGATGGTCAAAAAGCGATCAGATTGTCGCAGGTATTTTGCGCTTGGCCTGATAGTCGGGAGATTATGGAGCAGAATATGCCTTCAAGGACGCGCGACGTCCGTCGGTCAGGGGCAAATTTTGCATGGAGGTATCAGCATGAAAAAAAGGATAGCCGCTTGTATGGGCATGGCTGTTTTGATGGTCGTCATCAGCCTGACTGTCTGCGGGCGAAGCCTGCCCGAGCCGGCTGTTACTCTGCCCGTTAAGCTGGCTTCTTTTAATTATGTAAAATATGATTACGATATGGAGCTGGGGGATTATCAGCACCAATTTAAATTATCGAAAACGCAGCAGACCAAATTTCAACGGCTGCTGCAAGCCGACAGATGGTTCGACCCCGGAGTGCTTCCGGGGCGGGGCTATACGTCTGTTATAGATGCTGACAACGGTGAGGGCTGGGGCTTGACGATAGGCTACTGGGATGAAGCGTATACCCTCATTGCGTTATACAGCGAGGATCAACCCGAAAAGACTTTCTACTTTGCCCCGTTTGAGGTGCAGGAGGCCGTTGAGAAATTTCGAGATACACTTAAAGAATAGACGGAGAAAATCGCAGGCGCTGCCTGCAAATTTTGTCGCGGGGGAAAGCGCTTATGTCAATCAGAAGTACGGCTAAGGCTATTATCATGCATCGCAACCGCATCCTGATCAACCGATGCGTCAACGCGCGGGGCGGGGTTTATTTCGACCTGCCGGGTGGTGGGCAAAACCAGTTTGAAACGCTGGAAGAGGCGCTCGTCCGGGAGGTTTTGGAGGAAACCGGGTACCAAATTAAAGCCGGGCCGCTTGTTGCCGTCGTCGAAGAGATATGCGACAATGAAGAACTCAGAAGAACATATTTTGACTACACACATAGGCTACTACATATTTTTATGGCTGTTCTGACGGATGAACCAAAGAGGGCAGTGAAGGAACCGGACTGGCAGCAGCAAAGCAGCGTTTGGATTCCAGCTGCGGAAGCGGATGCCCTGACCTTTCGCCCCGCCAACCTGACCGGCAAAATAACGTCGCTGACTGCGGGGGCGCAGGTGCAATATCTGGGCTGCGTCCACTTTATGAATTTATAGCGACTGGTATTATATGTGCTTTTTGGCAGCCGTTTTTTATAGCGGCTGCTTTTTGTTTTGCGCTGACGCGCGCATGTTCTGCGGAAACCGCGGGCGTCTTTCACTGTGTTGCAGACGCTAAGCACCTCGTGGGCGGGAATGCTGCACTTCCGTGTGCCTGTTCTGACCGCCGGTAAGGTTTTAGAGTGACGAGGGTTGGCTTAAGGAATGCGGTTTTTAGTGAATACAGGCCCTACGTGAGGGTGTTACCGTTCCACCTGACGTCAGCGGGCGTGCATTCAGACTTGTTATGTGATTATGTGCGCCAATTAGGGGGCTTCTTGGGGCAGCGGCGCCACGTTTATTGCGCCGCCGACGGGTAATATATTTTTTTCGGGCTGCCGTTTTATAACGGCTACGTTTTGTTTAGCGCAGGAACGCCCCCCCACCCCCCTGAGGGGGCTTAAAGAATACGGTTCTTGGGTGTTATATGCCCCACGTGAGCATGTTACCTACCCACCCGACGCCAGGTGGCGCGCATCCAGACTTGTTATGTGATTATGCGCGCCACCTGTGTTTGTGCGGCCTCTTGGAGCACGACGGCTCTTCCATCGCGCCGCCGTGCGGGAAATGTATATATATAATAAAGAAAAACGTTGCCCGCCGAACACAAAGTCGGCGAGCAACGTGTGAGAAGAATCTGTTAGCCAGCGTAGTGAAAAGCAGTGCCAGTTTAATT
>DALYYK010000319.1:0-3811 GCA_031983305.1 Candidatus Fimivivens sp.
GTTTACGCCGTAATATAGACCGCCCGTCTGAAACAGCTCCTGTGTTTGAAAAGGTACAAAAGCCGCGACACCAGAGGTAGTCATCATCCGCTCATTCTGAACTTTGTTGATACCGATGGGCACCGCAGACATTAGACCGGCCTCCTGCTGCCAATCCAACGGCAGCAGCTCGCAATCGTGCTGCTGCGCAATCTGCTTAGCGGAATCAAAAACGTTTTTCAACTTTTCTTTGTCTTCAGCAAATTGTGTCAGCGTGAAGGTCATCATAAACATGCGCTCATTGCGGTCGTGTAGGTTGTCCATTAGCGATTCCGCTTCAGCGACGTTGTTCTTAAGCTCATAAGGCAGCATATCCATGTCATAACCGGAAGTGGAGGCTTTCTTTTGCTCTTCGGCCTTCTGAGCATTTAGGTTGGCCAGCTGCCTGCCGGCGTATTTCTTCGCGGCTGCTTGGTCAATGCTGCGCAAATGGATGCTTATAATCGCCGGGCTGTCCAATTCGAGGAACTCCGCTAGAATATCGTCGGTCAATTCCTGCGCCGTCAGGCGCAAATATGAAGTGCGGCCAACGCGTTCTTGAAGTTCGAAAATATTCTTGTCCTTGAGATTGAGACTGTTCATCGCAATAAAATCCTTGGTGGTCAGCCCAGTTGCAGGCACGAGGCCCCAGTTAAAATTGAGCTTACGGTCGGTACCGATATTAAAAATATCGTGCAGCACCTCCAGCCGCTCATAACCGTTCTGATGTTCGCCGGTCACATTGATAAGTACCTTGAAGTTGTTGATAACCTCGGCTTCCATACGGTCAAGCCGTAGCTGCGCTAGTTCCGGCGTTTCAGCATGAATGCCAAAGGTCAAAAACTTCCGCTTTAAAAGGCCGTTGTTGCCCTTGGCCAGCTGATCCTGAAGCATAGCGACGTATTCGGTACGCAGTTTGTCAAAAGCGTCTCCGCATTCGGGAATCTCAATTGCCTTATAAAATTGCTCGACATCAATTGCCTGATTGACAAAGCAGAGCTGCACCGAAACCGAGCTGTCAAAATAATTGAGAAACCGGCACCAGCTTTCAAAGATATGCTCCTTAGTTTCCTGCTTTGCCAGCCGGTAGTTGGTGTCGAAAAACTCCACTGTCTTGGTATAAAAGTCATCACTGACATGGCATATGCCGTTACGGAGCATGTCCTTATAGGGTATGGTGCGCTGGGCGCTGTGAGGAATTTTACCTTGCAGCTTAGCCAGCTTAATCAGCCGGGCAATCTTTTTCTGTGCGTCCTTTGGCAGCTTTGCGTAAGGATCGACTCTTTTTATGACCTTGATCTTCGGCTTCGCCGGCGCTTGCATCTTCAATCACCTCCTGTATTTTCCCTGCCATTTCCATGGCGGAATAGATGTTTTCAGTTTTATAGGGTCGTATCTTCGGTCGTATAAATCGCACGCGGATATAATTCATAAGTACATGTTCAATTCGTCGCCCATCATGCACCTTCCACGTTGCCCATATAAAGGGCGGAGCGGAAAAAGCAAGCAGCAAGAACATCGCGAGCTGACCGATATAACGACGTAGAAAGAAATATCCGGGCAGGAAAACAAAAAAGATAAGTATGGCCGCTATGAGCTGCCGTTTGGTCAACCCAAATGCTAAATGGCCCTCTACGCCAGATAGGTCTTTTGGAATGTTTACATAGGGCACCCCCGTTCCTCCTTCCAAATTCACAAACGATTGCGATTTTAGTGTGCGTTCAAGATGGATTTCGCCAGCGCGGATGAATTTAACAGTGCCATACCAAATACGATGGAGTATTTCAGCAATGTAAATATGGCTTCGTTCGGTTCGCTGCTTACCGCAACATTTCGGGTAAGCGCCTGATACATCACCACGATAATAAACATGAAGAAGCCCTGCAACGCCAGCGCGAATAAGTTCTTAATATAGTTCTTGCCGATATCCGAGATTTCTTTTTGCATCAGTGTCGCGTAAGGTACCGCTCCCATTGAGGCAAACAGGCAAATCCTAAAAATACGCCCGATAACGATAACCTCAACTAAAATGCTGATTGCAAATATGACAGCTCTACCGATCAGCGCCATAACCAGCGTGGCCATGAGGTAACCGATGCTTCGCCCGTCCTCTAGATTGCTGCGCATGGCTGCGAGGTCGGCAGCTGAACCAAAGCTACCTCCACCCCCGCTGCCCGACACCTGCGAAACAATAAATGCACCGATCTGAAATATTCCGTCCGTGATTACCGGTGCCTTTGTGAAAAGCATTACACCTATGCTCAATTTAATGAAAAATTCAAACATCATCCAAGTTACATCCGATGCGTCTTGCAGTCTGTTACGCTGTTGTGCCCAGCTAATCAGTTCGACCGCCATAACACCGGCAAGTATCAATGCGGCTATCGGCGACATGACATCGTTCGCCACCGAAACAGCCGTTTGCCAAAGAGTGCCACCATCAAAGTCAGATGCGCTCTGGGTCAGGGTACTTTGCAGTTCTACCGTCTGTCCCTGTACCGAAGCAAACATCGCCGCTAGATTTTCCATTATGAAGTCAATAATCCAGCCGCCGATAATTGGCTCAAGTGTTTGCTTAAAAAAATCCGACAGCATAGGCGTTTATCCCATACTCGAGGTTAGCATCGGCAATACCCTTTGCGCTAACAGAATAATCGCGGCTCCGGCAGCCACAGAAGCCCAACCCAAACCGATTTTGGCACCGTTTTCATTTGAATAGGCTTGAAACAAGGTGATACCACCAAATGCGGCAATTCCTCCGCCAATCGTGGTTGCGAATGCGACCAGAACGTCCACTGTTTGTGCAATAATTTCCATAGGTAAATTCCTTTCTGTTTAAACCATGTTGTTTATGTCTTATATATTTAAAATCTCAAACGGTTCTTCGATTGAGATGGGCACAGGGGGGCGCAGCCAAAGCGGCGTGTATTCATTGCGTCTGTCCGCGTGCGAGGTCAAATAAAAGCGCGGATGCTTAAAAGTGTCATATTTCCGAGACTTAAAGGGCCGTATGCCACCAATGTGGCAAATACACTGGCTGCGGCTCATGCTTGCCAGCTCGTCGACCGTCATCAGCTCGCGTCCTAGCTTTTGATAGCTCACACTATTGCTACTTTGCTTGCCGCGCGATTGACTATGATCATATTTATCAATGGTCTGCTTGCCAATAATCTTGACAACCTCGTCCAACGTTTGAAAGCCCTTGCCACCCAGAAAAAGCATCGTGTCGCAGTTGTCTACAATGGTTTCCGCCTCATCCTTGTAAAGCTCTTTAAGCTGAGACTTGGATTGCAGTATCGGGCAGGCCGAAATTTCACGGCTTCGGATGACGGATATGAGTTTTTCAAAGTTTGGGATTTTGCCGATATTCGCAAACTCATCCAGAATGCAGCGCACATGTACCGGCAACTGTCCTCCATATTTATATAGCGCGCGGTCGCAAAGCAGATTGAACATCTGGGCATACATGATGGCGGCGATAAAGTTGAAAGTCTTGCTGGTGTCCGATGTAATGACAAAGAGGGCGGTCTTGCGGTCTCCGAGCTTGTCCAGCTCTAAGTCGTCCTCAGCCATTATGTCGCGCACCTCTTTAATGCTAAAAGGTGCCAGTCGTGCCGCGCAGGAAATGAGAATAGACTTCGTGGTCTTGCCCGGGGCAAGCTTGAAGTCGCGATATTGAACCACAGCAAAATGCTCCGGGTCTTCCTCTTCCAAGTCTCTGAACAGTAGGTCAACGGCGCACTGGTATTCATCGTCGTCTTCCCGCACTTCAAACGAATGTATCATCATCAGC
>DALYYK010000320.1:0-3802 GCA_031983305.1 Candidatus Fimivivens sp.
TATGAATTATTCTAAGTGCCGCCCCAACGGCTGAATCAGCACAGGCGGCGCTTTTTTCAAGTTTAGAGTGCCGATGAGGGCGCGTTGCGGATCGCGTCTTTCACCGAGGCACCGCCCGGTATCATCGGCATGACCATCTCATCCTTGTCGACGAGGCAGTCGATCACGCAGGGCTTGCCCGAGGCGAGCGCTTCTTTAAAACAGGCCTCAAATTGGGCCAGTGTCTCGGCGCGATAGCCCTTAGCGCCAAACGCGTCTGCCACCGCCGCAAAATTGGTCTTGCGCTCGGGGTCGGTCGAGGAATAACGGTGTTCGTAAAACAGCGTCTGCCACTGGCGCACCATGCCGAGCACGCGGTTGTTCATCACAACGGTGACAATCGGCAGATCGTAACTGACCGAGGTGCACAGCTCGTTGAGGTTCATATGGAAGCACCCGTCGCCGGTGATGTGCACAACCCGACGCTCGGGGAACGCCACCTGCGCGCCGCAGGCCGCGCCGTAGCCAAAGCCCATCGTCCCCAACCCGCCCGAGGTAATGAACGAACGGGGCCGGGTGCGCTTGCAGTACTGCGCTGCCCACATCTGGTGCTGGCCGACGTCGGTGACGATGATCGCGTCCTCACCGGCGACATCGCAGATCATCTCCATCATGTCGCAGGGGCGAAGCGCCTCGTTTCTAAACTGCGGCTCCACGTCCTGCATGCGCCACTCGGCAATCTGCGCGCGCCATTCGGGGTGATCCTTCTCCTCGATCAGCGGCAGTAGCTCGGCAAGCACCGCGCCGACGTCGCCCGCGATGAAGTGGTCGACCATGACGTTTTTGTTCATCTCAGAACAGTCGATGTCGATGTGAATAATCTTGGCGTCGGCGGCAAACTGCGCCGGGTTGGTCGCCACGCGGTCGGAGAACCGGGCGCCCACGACGACGAGCACATCGGCGTTGCTGACGGCCATCGCGCTCGAAATATTACCGTGCATGCCGATCATCCCCATGTTGAGCGGGTCCTCGTGAGAGAGCACGCCGGTGCCCATAATCGTATGACAGGCGGGCATCGACGCCTTATGGATCAGCTCATACAGCTTATCCGAACCGTTGGCGGTCACCACGCCGCCACCAAAATGCACCATTGGACGTCGGGCGCCATTGATCAGCCGCGCCGTCTCCTCGATGGTTTTGGGGTTGATCGGGATCGGATGGTTTTGCATATCCGGTGTCGGCTCGTAAAACTCGCAGACGGCGGCGGTGACATCCTTCGGGATATCGACCAGCACCGGGCCGGGGCAGCCCGAGCCCGCAATGCGAAACGCCTCGCGCAGCGCATGCGCCAGCTCGTCGACGCTGCGCACAATCATATTGTGCTTGGTAATCGGCATCGTAATGCCGGTGATGTAAATTTCTTGAAAACTGTCGCGGCCGATCATCGAGTTCGGCACGTTTGCCGTAATAGCCACCATGGGGATCGAATCCATATAGGCGGTGGCGATGCCGGTGACCAGATTGGTGCTTCCGGGGCCGGAGGTCGCAAAGACGACGCCGGTCTTCCCCGTGGCTCTGGCATAGCCGTCTGCGGCGTGCGCCGCGCCCTGCTCATGAGCGGTCATAATATGCTTGATCTCGGGCGTTTTATAAAGCGCGTCATAAATATTTAGGATGGTGCCCCCCGGGTAACCGAATACCGTGTCAACACCCTGCTCCTGTAACACCTTTAAGACTATCTGAGAACCGTTAAGCTTCATCTGATTTTCCCCCTTCCCTTTTGTTACAAAAATTAAAAAAGCCCATGCCTCATGATTTTAGATAATCAAGAGACAAAGGCTAAAAGCGCTCTGCGGTACCACTCTAATTGCCGATGCGTTATTGCGTCGGCCACTCTGCGCATCTGCTCTCTAAAAACAAATGCCGTGCACCATAACGTGGGCAAATCGTCCGAGCCTACTAAAGAAACTATCTTCTGTTCGGTCGGCCGCTCGGGGATGACCTTCGCTTTGCTTTAAAACACCGCCTTGCACCATACCGGCAGCTCTCTGAAGTTTTAAACGCAGGCTACTGTTCCCGTCTTTGCGTTTGGGGTGTTAAATTGTTTTGTTTAATTATAGCGTTTTAAAGCAAAATGTCAATTGTATTTTATATATAATTAAGGCGCACTAAACCGCCATTTTTAGGATGTTAGTGACAGATCAGACAACTATTTTAACCACATCCTGCATAAAATTGCTTTATTGCAATAAAATTTCGATGCACTAAAGCAATAAATTCGGCGGATTCTCCAAAGTATATACATTCGGCATGACGCAGATGTCTGAGCTTACACCCGGACGAACGCGATTTTTGTTAAATTCCGGCGCAAAATGGAACGGCGGACACTGTTTCTCCTGTAACAGCGGACGCCCCGAAATAACCGCCCGGGACTTTCAGATTGTTGGAAATGGGCATCATGGCAATTGGCGCAAATCATATGACGCACTTTCTGAATGATCAAGGGGTCGCGTGGAATCCCAGCGCGCACCTGCGAACCTTTAAAAGCTTAGCTAAAACTTTAATTTATAACTTTGGCTATGATACGAGTTCTTCAACAAACTTAAAGCCCCGGAATAACCATTCCAGGGCTTTAAAGGGCTGCTTAAATTTATTTGTCGCAGTAAGCGGCAGCGCTCTGTCCCGCCTGACGGCCAAAAACGATGATATCCGCCACAGCGTTGCCGCCAAGACGGTTACCGCCGTGAATGCCGCCGGTGACCTGCGTCTCAAGGTCGATCTTCAGACCGCCCATCGTGTGGTGTACGCCGGGTGCGATCTGCACGGCGTAGTACGGTCCCTTCGAAATATCAAATTCCATGCCGGTCTCGCGTCCGAAGGCTTCGTCCTTCTGGTCGGCGACCGCCTTGTTCCAGCTCGCGAGCGTCGCGGCCAGCTTCTGAGGCGATACCTTAATCGCCTCAGCCAGCGCTTCAATCGTATCGCCCTGAGCAGCTAAGCCCTGCTCGACATAGCCCGCGGCCGCCTTGACGCGGTCGCACAGCCCCTGATCGAACAGCACATAGGCATAGCCGCCTTCCTGCGCGATTTCAGCGGCAGAAACGACGTCGCGGGTCTTGAGCTCGTTGATAAAGCGCTCGCCCGACTGGTTGACCAGAATCGCGCCGTCGCCGCGCAGGCCCTCGGTGAGCATAATGCTCGTCTCCTGATGCACGGTCGGGTGAATCTGAATCTGCTCGATATCGACGAGCTGCGCGCCGACCGCTTCCGCCATTGCAATGCCGTCGCCGGTTGCGCCCGGGGCATTGGTCGTCACAAAGCCCTTGAGCTCAGGCTTGTACTTGGTGTACATCTCTTCGTTTGCGCCAAAGCCGCCGGTAGCGACGATGATCGCCTTGCCGGTGAACAGGTAATCCGCCGCTTCGCCCTCGGCCTTCACGCCGGTGACGGCGCCGTCGGTTAGCACCAGCTCGGTCGCCTTGGTGTTGTAATAAATCGTAATCTCATTCTCTTCGATACTTGCGAGCAGCTTCTCAACCAGATAGCTGCCCACAGCGCTGCCGCCCTCGGGACGATGGGCGCGCTTGTTTGTAGCGCCGCCCGACGTGGATAGCTCGGGCAGCGGCGCGCCGATCGAGGCCAGCCAATCGATAGCCCCCGCGGAACGCTCGGCCATAGCGGTAACCAACTCAAGGTTGTTGATATTGTAGCCGCCCTTCATCGTATCATCAATAAAGGTTTGGACGCTGTCCTCGACGTTGAGCGCCTTTTGGACCGAGGTCTCGGCGGCGTTCATACCGCCGGTCGCCTTGATGGTGTTGCC
>DALYYK010000321.1:0-3763 GCA_031983305.1 Candidatus Fimivivens sp.
GCCGTATGTATGTGCAGGTCATACGCGCCCTTAAGCAGTTCCCTTGCAGCTTGTCTGTCCATAGTGATCCTCCCGCAATCAATGGGTATTTTTTCCGTTAGAGAACGGCGAAGAAGGCCGCAAGCTGCGCGATAAGCTTTGCAAACACCGGATGATCGTCGAACATAAAGTCGTTGTGCTTACCGTCGATCAAATAAAGCTGCTTTTCACAGGACAGCTTTTCAAAAAAGAGCTGCGACTCAGAAACCGGGTGCAACAGATTATAGCGCCCGTGGCCGACAAACATCGGCACCTTGATGTAGGACGCATATTTTTCGGCGTCAAACTCGATAATCGATTTACCAATCTCTAACGAGATATCCTGGCCGTAGTTTTTGACGGTGTACAGGCTGCTCTTTACCACGCCGTCGGTGTCGGGATCGAGCGGATAGAAGTGAAACGGATTGTCGAAAGTCCGCTCGCCGGTCAGAACCATCCTTCTGTCCAGTTCCTCAATTTCCTTTTGCATCTTCACAAAGTCGTAGTAAGAATAGACGCTTGCCAGCCACCGGGCGCCGTTATAAAACCCGTTTAAGCCTGCCAGAGCGCGCACGCGGCTGTCCACCGCCGCTGCCTTTGCAATGGTCGCGGCCGCCATAGCCCAGCCGAGCAGGCCGATTCTGTCGCCGTCCACCTCGTCGAGCGTATCGACAAAGGTTATCGCGTTGCGTATATCCTCCACCTGCTCCTCAAGCTTGCAGACACCCGCGGGGCCGCCGCTCTCCACAAAGCCGCGGTAGTCAAAGCCGAACACCGCAAAGCCCTTGGTGGTCAGCGCGCGGGCAAACAGCGCCGGATAAATCACGTTCAGACCTATGTAGCCCGAATTAGCGATGATGCAGGGCAGCTTTTCGCCGGGGCTGTAATCGTCGGGCAGGTACAGGCTGGCTTTGAGTGCGTAGGTGTTGCTGTAAAAGATTTTGCTCGTGGTGATCATCCTGTATTCCTCTTTCTATCTGGCATTGTTGGTTTTGGCATTGGCACAGCGCCCGACCATCTCCCCTTTTTGACAATTATCCCTACCGTGTTGGCAATCTCGCGGGCGGCGCTGAATAATGGGCAGGCTTCCATTGTGCGACCGAAGAATGCATATCAACAAAGCAGGGATAATTGTTGGATTTAAGGCCGGTAGAGCGCGCGTGTGCTATTGGGTGTACGTCAAGCCACGGCGTGACGGTGTTTGGCGTGTTAACGCCGATTGCCGCATCGCTGGGGCGCTATGCAGCGCACATGGCACGGCACACATTAAGTATCGGACAAGCATTAAAGATACTGTACGAAAAAGACGTCCATTTCGGTGCAAAGGGCATCGAGGCGGGGGTCTTCGTCAAACATCCAGTCGTTATGCTTGCCGGAAACGTAGCAGAGCTTCTTGGGCTCCTTGGCCAACCGGTAGGCGTCCTCGGCCTCCTCGGGGTCATGCAGCTCGTTATATTTTCCGTGACCGATGAAAACGGCGCAATCGGGCGACAGCTTGGGCAGAAGGTCCTGCACATTAAAACGGACAAAGGATTCCGCGATGACGCTGGACATCGGGGTCGGGAACGGCTCGTTATAATCCTGCTCGATCACGTCGGTCAGGCCGCCGTTAAGGCCGGTGAGTGTCTTCTCGACATAAAAATCGCCCGACTCGTCAATGTTGGGATAAAACTCATAGGGGTGGCGCAGCACCGGATCACCGGTCGTCACGCGCTTATATTTGTCCTCTTCGAGGGTGCGCAGCATTTTGTAGAACTTGTCGTTGCCCATGCCCATACGCATCCAACGCCGTCCGTCCACAAAGGCGTTGAGCGAAGCGACAGCCTTGACCGTCTTGTCGCGGTAGGCCGCGTTGATGCAAACCGCGCCGCCGACAGCCCATCCGATCAGGCCGACTTTGTTCGGGTCAACCTCAGGCTGGTGCTTAAAGAAGGTGATCGCATTGCTGACATCATCGACCTCCATCTCCAGCGTCGTGTATTTATCCATGCCGCTGATACCACCCGACGGCTTAAAGCCACGATAATCAAAGCCCATGCAGACATAGCCGCGCTTGGTCATCTGCCGCGCAAACATAGCGGGATAGACCTTGTTAAGTCCCGTCCAGCCCGAATTGGCGATGATGCCGGGGCGCTTCTCTCCCTGCTGGTAGTCGTCGGGAAGATAGATGGTCCCCGACATTTTAGTTCCTTCGCTGTAAAACACAATTTCTCGCTGCTTCATGTGTTTCGTCTCCTTGCATGTTATTGGCGGTTTGCCCGCAAGCAAATTATAATATTAAAAAAGGAATATTTCAACCGTTTTTAAGCGATATTATACTTTTTGTCATTCCGTATAAAAAGCTAATGGTGTTTTTGTTCCTTTTAAAGGAATAGACGTTCTTTATTAGCATAACGGCATCGACATAGAACCGCTTCTATTGACTGCGGCCCTGATTTTGAGATATAATATGCGCAAATCCATTCTAATACTGGAATTTGCGCGACAGCTCGCCGCCCGACGCAGCCTGCTGCCTTTTGAAAAACTGCGAGGTAGCCCCATGAACAACACACACGTTACCGTGATAGAGCATATCCTTCAGATCAAAGATGTGCTCCCCAAGAAACAGAAAATTCTCTGCGATTTTATCTGCGCCAACTATAATAAAGCCGCGACGATGACCGTTTCCGAACTGGCCGAAGCGGCGGGAGTCGGCACTACCACCGTCATGCGGTTGATGCAGACACTGAAGTATGATTCCTATAATGACTTTAAGCGCGATTTAATCAGCGCCGCTATTATTCTGGAAAGCGCCATGTACGCCAATATGAAGAAATCTCTGACCAGTCAGGAGGATGCTTCTGGCAATGCCTTCAGCCGCATCAGCCAGGATCTCTCCGAGGTTGCCGCCACGCTGCAAACCGCCCAAAATCTCGCGAATTTTGAGACGACGATTCGGCTTTTGCAAAAGGCCGAGTGCATCTATGTTATCGGCTACCGCAGCAGCTACGCCGCCGGGCGCTATTTCGAGGACTCGGTTCGCCTGTTTTTGCCCAATATAAAGCAGCTCGCAACCTCGCAGGAGTTTGTGTTTGACAGCCTGTTTTATATGAAGCCGGGTGATGTTTTGTTTGCAATTTCTGACTGGCCCTGTACGAGAAGAACGGTGGAATTTGCCGAAAAATGTCATCAGAAGGGTGTGCCGGTCGCACTGGTGACCAACATATCGACCAATCCGATCGCCAAATTTGCTTCGGCTGTCATCAGCACCGATTCGCTGGGGGCAAAAACCGGCAGATTGCCCACGCTGCTCGTGGTGGAAGCGCTGGTGCAGGAGCTCGGAAGAAGAGCTTCTCCACAGTCCATCGAAGCGCTCAACTGGCTTGAAACGATGCTCAAGGAAAACGACATCATCATCTGGGAATAATGGAACGGCAGAATGTTCGACGATTCAGCCCATAGTTAAACCATGCTGATCAATATGAAAAAGCCCGGCTTTCGCCGGGCTTTTTCATATTGATCAGCGCCGCCTGCGGGACGGCATGGTTAAGAGACCGGTGGTCGCTAAACCACATAACCCAAACTGCGCGGAAGAAGTAGACTGATAGAGGGGAAAATGATAATCAGCGTCAACACCAACAGATAAGTCAGATAAAAGGGTAAGAACCCCTTAATCGATTTTTCAATCGGGATGTTTGCAATGGCGCAGCCAGCCCAAAGCGAGGTGCCAACCGGCGGCGTCAGCAGGCCAAGCCCCAACGTAAGT
>DALYYK010000322.1:0-3756 GCA_031983305.1 Candidatus Fimivivens sp.
CGTTCCAGCGAATAAAATTCTCTGGTTTCTTTCAAAAAGATGTGGATAATCACATCGTTGTAGTCCATCAGAATCCACGAAGCGGAATTGTAGCCCTCGATGCGCCGGGGCTGTAAGCCCTGTGCCGAAAGGCGCTCATCCACCGCGTCGGCCAGCGCCTTGACCTGCGTGGTCGAGTTGCCGGTGGCAACGACAAAATAGTCGCCGATGCTCGTCAGCGTGCCGATGTGCAGTACCCGCACCTCGTCCCCTTTTTTGCTGTCAAGCAGCTGCGCGACCTCTTTAGCCCTATCCAATGCTGTCATAACAAACCTCCTCAATCGTTGTTGCGTATGATAACGCCCTCGGCGTCACTGTCTCCTATATCGTCACTATCTTCAAAATTCCAGCTGAAGTCAAACGGCGAATCCGCTTCGTCCTCATGCGGCGCTCTCAGCTTATCGGCGGGCGCCTCGGCGCTACCCTCGGGCGGATAAGCCAATTGCAGCGCCCACGGATCAACCGGGTTCGACGCGCGGACACTCGAATTAAGCAGTTCCGCCAGCTTAAAACGGTTGATACAAAGCACCGAATAGCCGTGATAAGCCGCGCCGTAAACCGGCAGCGTCTGTATTGTGATACCATCGGTCGAGAGGCCCATGCAGGCGTCGATCAGCGAGCGTATCTCAGAAAAAGGCACCGTCGTTTTGACATGCCCGAAATTCTGCGCCGCAATTTTAAACGCCTTAAATTTACCCAGATTTTTGACCGACTGCATGGCCGAGAATAAAAATTGCTTTTGAACCTTAAGCCGGTCTAAATCCCCCATCTCATAGCCCTTGCGGTAGCGCAGCAGCCATTCGGCCTGTTCGCCGGTCAGCGTCTGGGGGCCGGTCGGAATCGTCTTGCCCGGCAAAAATTCGATGGGGCGCTCCAGATCAACGGTGACGCCGCCGACCGAATCGACGAGCGCGCGCACCCCCGCCAGCGTGATGACCGCCGTACCGTCGACCTTTAGGCCCAGCTGGGAGGAGACGATGCTGCGGATATGCTTTGCGGGGTCGTCGGTATTAAAATTCAGGCAGGCCGAATTGATCTTGCCGGTGGTATACCCAGTACCGACAAACAGGTCGCGCGGAATTTGCAGCACCTGCACCTGCCGGTTGGTCAGGTCGAGCTGGGCGTAAATAATCACATCGGCGAGCGAGCGGGTGTGATCAATGCCACAAAGCAGCAGCCCATAGCGCTGACCGGTCTGAAGCGGCTTTGGCAGCTCAGCGGAATAATCCGCCTGCTGTTCAAAATCGGACAGCTGCGGCTCTTCTAAAACCGCCGCGTTTTTCGGCTTTTCGACAGACGGCGGACGCCTGCGCTGTTTTGCGATAAGCGCCGAGGTCACGAGCGCCGACGCGGCGAATAGCCCCACACAGATCAAAACCGAAAGCAACACCCTGGATTTTTGCGACAACCGACACAGCTCCCTTTCGAGCCTTAACCCCCCTGCGCAGTTTGCAGCAGATAGCGGTTATAGGCGTTTAGGGTATCAGCCAGCACGGGCGCGCCGCTTTTGAGCAGCTTTTGAAGCGAAAAAGCCAGCGCTTCGAGCATGGCCGCTTCAATCGCGCGGTGGGCCTTGGCTTTAAGCGCCTCAACGCCCGGAAAATCGCGGTCGGCCGAAATAAGATCGGCCAGATAGACAATCTCCTCGATGCGCGTCATCCCTCCACGGCCCGTGGTGTGATACCTTACCGCATCTATTATTTGGGCGTTTAGCACCGATAATTCACGCTGAATGTAAATTGCTGCCGCAAAACCGTGCCAAACAGGAAAGCTTTGCATAAATACCGGGTCTTTAATTATATCAGAATCTTCGAGAAGATTCAACATTTCCGCCCTTGTCCGCTCCTTGCAGCAGTCGTGCAGCAGCCCCGCGAGATAGGCCGTGTCGCCGTTCTCGCCCCAAGCCTGAGCAAGGCGCAGCGCCTCGCTGGCGACGTTTAAGGAGTGGGTGAACCGCTCGCGCGAGAGCACGCCGCGCAGCCACGCGGTGAGTTCGTCAAGATCGACGAGCAACCTTTGGGTGCGGCCATACAGCCCGTTTTGGATGATATAGCGCTCGACAAGCGGCGGCAGGTTCTCAGACGCGTCGGTCTGTTCCCGCAGCGCACTCGAGCTGACAATAAGCGGATCGACCGCCACAACCTGTGCGCGGGCGCCCAGCGCGTTTAGCCGGTCGCGGTGGGCAACAAGCTTTTCCTGCTCGTCGGCCTCGCGCGGAATTGCGGCGATCTCGGCCAGCCGCATAATTTCGGCAGGGCAGCGCCATTCCTCTACCGTGTAGAACATGTCGCTGCCAACAAGCAAAATCAGCTCATCCTGCGGGCGCTCGACACTGAGCAACCGCAGCGTGTCAACGGTGTAGCTCTTGCCGCCGCGCAAAATCTCAAGGTCGCTGACCGTGACCTTGGGATTAGACTGCACCGCAAGGCGGCACATGGCCAGACGGTGATGCGCGTCGATGACGTTGCCACTTTCTTTATGCGGCGGCACCGCCGTCGGGATGAGTATGAGCTCATCGAGCGACAGCGCGTCGATCAAATGCGCGATGAGCGAGAGATGCCCGTTGTGGATGGGATTGAACGTTCCGCCGAAAATGCCTACCTTCATGCAGCCCTACCTCTTTGCCGTGTGTAATAATGCTTAATCGAGCGTGATGATCGGGTCCTTCGGGTTGCGGCGATAAAGCACGAAGCGCCGGCCGATCGCCTGAACCGACACGGCTCCTGTCTCCCGCGCCAGCAGCTCGGCTAATTCGCGCGCCGTGTAGGGCGACGATTCGAGCACCGCGCATTTGATGAGTTCGCGCTTGGTCAGCATCTGATCCACCATCGTAATCTGCTCGGGCGACAGTTCGTTCTTGCCAAACTGCGCGATGGTGTCGAGGGTCTGCGCCAGCCCTTTAAGCTTGGCGCGCTGCTTGGATGTAATCTCCATAGTTTCTCCTTGATACGGGCAATGCCCGGTTTGTTGTATAATGACTATTTGGGGACGCCGATGACGCGGATGGCCGGACCTGGGACAGAGGCTGTTGTATGGTTGTGAAGAATAACCTCTGTACAGGGGAACAGCCCCTTAGACTCCGGCCGGTGTAGGCTTAATGGCGCATACACCGTTGAGCAAACAAAGCTTTAGTTCATGCGATTTTTCTTTAATGACCGCTATAAAAGCGAGTCAATTTCAGCCAGCATGGCGCGCAGCGCCTTGCCCCGGTGGCTGACCGCGTCTTTTTCGGCGTCGGACATGTCCGAACTGCTTTTGTCCCCGACATAGAAAATCGGGTCGTAGCCAAAACCGTTTTCGCCGCTGGGCTTATAGCCTATCTTGCCCTTAAACGTGCCGCTGAACACATGCTCGCCCTGCGCCGTAACCAGCGCGATGGCGCATTCAAAGCGCGCGGTGCGCGCTTCATCCGGCACGCCCTCAAGCGCCTTGATAATGGCGGCATTTTTGATCGTGTAGGGCGTTTCCTCGCCGAGATACCGCGCCGAATAGACGCCGGGGCGGCCATCCAGTGCGTCGACGCACAGACCCGAATCGTCCGCCATTGTCGGCAGGCCGGTTGCGGCAAAGACGGCGCGCGCCTTGATCAGCGCGTTTTCGGCAAAGGTCTCACCATCCTCGACGATAGTTTTAATCAGCTCGGGATCGGGCGGCGGCGTCACGTCAATGTCCTTGGGTTCGAGTATGCGGGCAAACTCGGCAAGCTTGCCCTTGTTG
>DALYYK010000323.1:0-3752 GCA_031983305.1 Candidatus Fimivivens sp.
CGCTGGAAGAACTATAACAAGCTGGAATTTTTGCAGTGTGCCTGCCGCTTTACCGAGTGTTCCACCAGTGACGAGTCAGGCTCTAAGCGCGCCGAGATCAAGTCGATGATCGCCAAGCTCGAAAAGGGCAACTCTCAGGTGCCGCTCAATATTTTCCGCAGCGTGCACAACATCAAGCTGGGCGCTGTTATCGGCTACACGCTAAACGGTGAGCAGCACAGCTTTCTCGACGATTACGATCAAGAAACCGGCGCGGGGTCGGACGACGCATTTTAAAATATGAGAATGGGGCGCGGCTTTTAAACCGCGCCCCCATTTTTTTATATGCTATTTGGTCATGGTGTCGATCAGCTTCATCAACTCGTCGACCTTTTGCGCCGAGTTGCCCTGATCAATCGCCTCGAGCAGGCAGCCGTGCATGTGGGCAGCCACCACCTCGCGGTTGGCGCGGCGCAAAATCGCCTCGGTCGCCATCAGCTGGGTCGAAATGTCGATACAGTAGCGGTCCTCCTCAACCATGCGCAGCAAGCCGTCAAGCTGGCCGCGCGCCGTTTTGAGTAACCGGGACACCTTTTCCTTATCCGCGCGCATGATAACTTCCCCTTCTAACCGCCGAACAGGCCTTTTTTCTCTTCGACCGAGACCGGCTCAAAGCCTGCGTCGCGCACCGCGTTCATTAGGGCGTTGTCCGCCACCTCAGACGCCAGCGTCACCGTCGCGGTTTTCTTCGCGAGATTGACCTTCGCCGACGAAACGCCCTGCACCGCCAAGAGCGCCTTTTCGACCGAAGCCTGACAATGCTGGCAGCTCATGCCGTTGACCGTAATAATCTTTTTCATGCTGTTATCCTCCTGTTCTTGTTGGGGCTCTTGTACTGTTTCCTGAGGTAAAGCCGCGCTTTGCGTATCCACAACGGCAGTCTGCGGCTTAAAGAACCGTAGGCGCAACGCGTTGCTGACCACGCAGACCGAGCTTAAACTCATGGCCGCTGCACCGAACATCGGGTTGAGCTTTAACGCAAACATTGGATAAAGCAGCCCCGCGGCCAGCGGAATGCCAACCGTATTGTAAAAAAACGCCCAGAACAAATTCATTTTGATGTTGCGTATTGTCGCGTGAGAGAGCCGCAGCGCTGTGACGAGGTCGAGCAGGTCGCTCTTCATCAACACGATGTCGGCCGACTCGATGGCGATGTCGGTTCCGGCACCGATCGCGATGCCCACATCGGCGCGGGTAAGCGCGGGGGCGTCGTTGATACCGTCGCCAACCATCGCAACACGGTGGCCCTGCTCCTGTATGGCGCGAATCTCGCGCTCCTTATCCTGCGGCAGTACGTCGGCGACCACGCGGTCGATATCGAGGCTGCGGCGGATCGCTTCGGCGGTTTTGCGATTGTCGCCGGTGAGCATCACGACGTCAACGCCCAGCGCCTTGAGCTGCGCAATGGCCTGACGACTCGTGGGCTTAATAACGTCCGCTGCCGCGATAACGCCCATCAGCCTGCCGTTTTTAGCAAAGTAAAGCGGTGTTTTGCCCTGATCTGCCAGTGTGTCACACTGCTTTTCGAGCGAGGTACAGTCGATATTCTGCTGCCGCATCAAGGCGGCGTTACCGGCAAAATAAACCTCGCCCGCAATTTCGGCTGAAAGGCCCTTGCCTGAGATAGCCTCAAATTTTTCTACGACCGAAAGCACCATGTTTTGCTGCTTGGCATACTCAGTGACCGCCTCGGCCAGCGGATGCTCGGAGGCCTGCTCCAACGACGCCGCGGCCTGCACCAGCGTATCGGCTGAAAAACCGTTGGCCCGCAGCACGTCGGTGACCCGGGGCTTGCCCTCGGTGATGGTGCCGGTTTTGTCAAGTACGACCGTCTTAACGCTGTGCGCGGTTTCAAGTGCCTCTGCGGATTTGATCAGGATGCCGTTCTGCGCGCCCTTGCCGGTGGCGACCATAATGGCGACCGGCGTCGCGAGTCCGAGCGCACAGGGGCAGGAAATAACGAGTACCGCGATGCCGATGGAAAGCGCGAACTCAAAGCTCTGTCCCGCGATCAGCCACGCCGCCGTTGCCACAATCGCGATGACAATAACAACCGGCACAAAAACGCCACTGATCTGATCGGCGAGCTTGGCGATCGGCGCTTTGGAGCTGCCTGCCTCATCCACCAGCCGGATAATCTGCGCAAGGGTGGTGTCGTCTCCGACCTTTTGCGCCTCGAATTTAAAATAGCCTGTTTTGTTGATGGTGGCGGCAATGACGTTATCCCCCACCGTTTTCTCGACCGGGATGCTCTCGCCGGTCAGCGCCGACTGATCGACCGCCGACGAGCCCTCGACGATAACGCCATCCACCGCGATGCTTTGCCCCGGGCGCACGACGAGAATATCGCCCTGCTTGACGTCGGCGACGGAAATTTCAACCTCAACACCGTTTTTAATGACAGTCGCGGTCTTGGGCGCAAGGTCAATGAGCTTGGCAATCGCCTCGCTCGTCTTGCCTTTGGAACGTGTCTCTAAGAATTTTCCGAGCGTTATCAAGGTTAAAATCGTTGCCGCTGATTCAAAGTAAAGATCCTTGTGGTAGCTCATGACCAGATCCATATCGCCCGCTCCGAGGCCGTAACCCATGCGGTAGATCGCAAATATGCCGTAAACCACCGCGGCGGTCGAGCCGATGGCGATCAGCGAATCCATATTGGGCGCACGGTGCCACAGCGTCTTGAAGCCGACCTGAAAGAATTTGCGGTTGACATAAAGCACCGGCAGCGTCAATAAAAATTGCGTCATGCCGAAAGCAACGGCGTTTTTCATGCCCGACATAAAAGCCGGCAGCGGCAAATGCACCATGTGTCCCATTGAGATATACATCAGCGGTACAAAAAAGATGAACGAAACGATCAGGCGCTGCCGCATCTCGTCGAGTTGCTGCTGCATCAGCGATTTTTCAGACTGCTTGGCCGCGCTCTGCGCCGATGTGTCGCCGCTGCTGGCGCCGTAGCCCGCCGCCGTCACTGCCGCCACAATGGCGGTGTCGTTGAGCTTATCGGGCGCGTAGTCCACCGTCATTTTATTGGCAAGCAGATTGACGTTGACCGATTCGATACCGTCAAGCTTTTTAACCGCACGTTCAACGTTGGCCGAGCAGGCCGAGCAAGTCATGCCTGTTACATTAAAGGTTTGTTTCATTGTTTGCCTCCTCCCCACCCCCCTGGGGTGTTATTTGAGGATAGTATATCATTTTGCTCCACAAAAATCAAGCCTTTTTTATCATTTGTTTTTTACGGTAAAAAACACCTGCAAATTCAAATCACCAGAAATAAAAATAGAAAGTTTGGTCGGACTGTGTTATGCTGAATATGCAAAATCTATTGTTAGGGTGCGCTTTACGACAGATAGATAATTGATATCATCCATGAGGTAAGATAACCGTGAAGAACTTTCAGAGAAGTGATCATTCGTTTTCTCTATGCGGTCTAAATTGCGGTTTGTGTTCTATGAAATTAGATTGTTACTGCCCCGGATGCGGTGGCGGAGCAGGAAACCAGGGATGTGCGATTGCAAAATGCAGTATGCAGCATGACAGAATTGAATATTGCCATCTGTGTCGGGAATATCCTTGTGAGAAATATGATGGTATAGATGAATTTGACTCCTTTATTACACACCGCAACCAGTTAAAGGATATAAAGCGGTTTAAAGAGATGGGCCTTGTGCAATATCACGCTGAGTTAGACATAAAAATTGAAATATTAA
>DALYYK010000324.1:0-3722 GCA_031983305.1 Candidatus Fimivivens sp.
GCGGCCCCATATGAATAACAATATAATAAGCGGAGCACTTGCCCGCCAAGCAGCGGGTTATTGTTGCAGCGCGGCCACGGCCTGTTGCAGGCGCTTGCAGCCCTCAACAATATTCTCGTAGCTATTGGCAAAGCTCATGCGCAGATAGCCCTCGCCGCCGGGACCGAACACATCACCGGGTACCAGCGCGATCTTGGCCTGATCCAACAGCAATTCCGCCACCTCGGCGGACGGACGGTTTAGAGGCTTGATGTTGATGAAGATATAAAAAGCGCCCTTGGGGCAGCGGCAGCTCAAGCCCGGTATGGCGTTAATGGCCGCAACGGCATAGTCGCGGCGGCGCTGGTACTCACTGACCATGTCGGCCACCTCATTTTGCTCGTCGCGCAGCGCCACAATCGAGGCCTTCTGCACAAAAGAGGGTGCACAGGTGGTGTTGTGCTGATGAATTTTATTGAGCGCCGCAATATATTCCTCAGGCGCCGCCACATAACCGATGCGCCAGCCGGTCATTGAGAAAGCCTTGGACAGGCCGTTGAGCGTGAAGGTGCGCTCCTTCATGCCGGGCAGCGAGGCGATGCTGATGTGCTTGGCGTCGTCATAGATCAGCCGCTCGTAGACTTCGTCGGCGATGACCATAATATCCTTTTCGACGGCGATCTCGGCCAGTCCGCGCAGCGTTTGTTCCGACAGAACGCCGCCGGTGGGGTTGTTTGGCGTCACAAGCACCAGCGCTTTGGTCTTATCGGTGATTTTGCCGCGGACCTCCGCGAGATCGACCTGGTAGTCGTTTTCTTCGCGAAGCGCGTAAGTGACCGGCGTCGCGCCCAGCAGCCGCGGGACGTTAAGATAGTTCATCCAAACCGGGTCGGGGACCAGAATTTCATCCCCCTCGTCGAGAATTGTGCACAGCACGTCAAAGACAGCCTCGGAAAGCCCCACCGTGACGAGAACCTCGGCAGCCTTGTATGCCACGTTATTTTCACGCGTCAGCTTTTCGGCGACCGCCTCGCGCAGTCCCATATCGCCAAAGTTAGAGGTATAAAAGACCTCGCCCTTTTTCAGGCTTTCTTCACAGGCGCGCTTAATGTAGTCGGGCGTGTCGAAATCGGGACGTCCGATCTCAAAATGGATGACCGATTCACCGGCTCTCTCCATAGCCAGTGCCTTCTCGTTGACCTTTCTGATGCCTGACGGCGCCAAAAGCGACATGCGGGCTGCAATGCGGTTCTTCATGGAATGCCTCCTTACAGTTACATTATTCCACGCCGGATCGGCGTTCAAATATCACGGGTATTTCTTTAAATTCTAACATGATCTGTGCCGAAAATAAAATACGGATTTTTGTATCTTGATATAACCAATTTAATATGTCGCAATATCGCCGCTCTAAAAACATAAACGCAAGGGAACGCGCCCAGCTTTTAGTGCCGGAGCCATTCCCTTGCGCTTGTGTTATTGATTTTTGACACCCGCGCTGTAAAGCACGCTTTGCGTGTCGCAGGTGCTGCAATATCAGTTGTCAGACTCTTTGAGATATTCGTCGGTGACGTCCTGAACCTTTTTTTCCTCAACATCGACGAGCAACGCTTCGTACTTGGACTGCGGATCGTTGTCGTTGCCGGTCCAGCGGCTCAGATCTTCGCCTGCCTTGGCGGCTTCAACCAGCTTGGGGATTTCTTCTTCGCTTTTATCGCTAAAGTAGTATTTGCACGATCCGTCATCGCATACTACCGCGAAATGAAGGCCGCTCGATGCATCGCTGTAAACTTCGTATTTCATAGCTTTTCTCCTTTTTGCGTTGGTGATTTTTGCGGTGCCTTTATTATAGCATATTTGGAAAAAACAATCCAACGGAAATAATCAAAAATTTATCAATATTCTCAGAAAATTTCCTGATTTTTGCGAAAACTCCTATTTTGGCTTTGTTTAAAGCATCCAGCTGTGAACCGGCAGCGCGATATTTTGCCCAGACAGGGCGCTACAGGCATCCGACGAGCGGTTATTACCTATCAATGACAGCCTCAAGCAGTCAGAGGTACCAGACTTACGGGTTGATGTTTTCTAAGAATTGCACCCGAAGCCCGTCGGGGTCGGTCACATAAAAAAAGCGTACGTGTGGATTGGGCTGGATAATGTCGCTAACGACAGGGGTATCGGTACCTTTAAGGCTGTTCAGTTTTTCGAGGGCATTTGTGACCTCAAAACCGATCGAGATTCCGCTGCCGACCGTTGCGGCGGGCTGGTTTTTGTAGCAGATAAGCTCTACCTTTGTTTCGCCTGATCCCAAAAAGGCAATCTCGGTATCGGGGCCAGCAGGATAGCGCTTATCAATGGACAGTCCCACAACGTTGGTATAAAAACATATAGATGCATCTAAATCCTGAACCCTCAGTGTGACATGGCAAAATTTCATCATTAGAACCTCCTATTTTATTATATATTATCCCACACATAAACCCGCAGGTCCTATGAACTTGAGAAAAGGTGGAATATCAGCGGCCGGTACGCGGTAGGGCAAGGGTATTTATGTGACGGGTATATCGACACACTCAATGTATGTTGCGGGACACTTATCGCGCAAGCTCCGATAGCTTCTTGGTGGTGTTGGCGTTGCGGATGGTAACGCTGCTGTAAACCGATGTTGATACAATCTTCGACCATCTTGTGCGCGAAAAGGTGTCGAGGGGTGCGGACCAGAAAATAAGAGGCCCATAGCCTGAGACTTGTTCATATTCAGGCTTTGACTGCCCGACCGACGCGATAACCGAATCGGCATTTGCGGGTGCAATAACGAAAATAGCGTTGTGTTTGGAGGCGATATCCTGATCCCACCATACAGGCGCGTGGGCAAGCGCTTCATGTAAATCACCTGCGGATAAGACAGCGACCGCGATATTCAATTGGAACGTATCCAGAATGGCTTGCCGACAGATTTGTTGCAATGTCTCTATGTCGTTTTCTTCAGCCGAGAAAATGATGTTTCCGCTGTTGATATAGGTGCTGACCGTACAAAATCCCACTTTTTCAAAGGCGGCTTTTAAGCTTGGCATGGACACCTTGTTCTTGCCTCCGACATTTATGCCGCGCAAGAGCGCAATATATTTTTTCATGGACACCTCCGCAGAGTCTGAATGCTTATTATTATAACACAAAATAAAAATTTTTATGGCGTTTGGTCAATTCTTATGGTAATGAATGCTTATGAGCAGTTGCATGCATTGCTAACTTCTACACCTGCTATATAAAACGATAAGAATACGTGGGGACGCTGTCCCGCGCCCTGCAAGCTTTTGAAAAGCTTGCCCAAAACTTAAATTTGTGCAATTTTCTGTAATATAGGTTTTTTGACAAGCTGCCCGTTTAAGCAATAGTGCTTAAACGGGATTTAGCCTGTCAAAGAACCGTTGTTTTAGATTATAACAGCGGTTCTTTGTATGCAGGAGGCCGCAATAAGGTAAATGTGAGAAAAACCAGGGCTTATTCCAAGCCCATGTGGACAAATATCAATCTTACGCGGGCTGGACTACTGCCCGGCAGCTGATTGGCACCTGATACCATCAGCTCCGTCAGGCCCTTCTGGATAACCCGTCTCCAAAAGAAATACAAACCTGAAGCGCCGAAAAGCCGCCTTTTCAGGCGGGTTTTCATGGGGAATTGGTCAGAGTGAAATTATAGGGCCTGGAAAATCCAATAAATCAATGATTTGCAGGTAATCGGTA
>DALYYK010000325.1:0-3709 GCA_031983305.1 Candidatus Fimivivens sp.
TGAACCTCAAGCAACTTACAATGATTTGTGGATAGGAACAGAAAAATATGGCCCCGTTCAACTAGCGTCTATCGACTTCAGAGACGGTCAGCAATCGCTGATAGCCACCCGCATGACCACTGAAGACATGATCCCTATTTTAACCCAGATGGATGACTTCGGCTATGAGTGCATCGAGATGTGGGGCGGTGCCACCTTCGATTCCTGCATCCGCTATCTCAACGAGGATCCATGGGAGCGTATCAAGGTCTTTAAGCAATATGTCAAAAAAACCCCGCTGCGCATGCTCCTTCGTGGGCAAAATCTTTTGGGCTATACCCCTTATCCCGACGATGTAGTAGACAAATTCGTCACCACCGCCGCCAATGCGGGCATCGATATTTTCCTGATCTTTGACGGTCTGAACGACATCCGAAACTGCGAAGCCGCCGCGAAAGCCGCTCTTAAAGCGGGCAAGCGCGTTGAGGGAAATATCCAATTCACTGCCAGCCCAGTCCATAATATCGATTCCTTTGTAAAAACTGCAAAAGAATATGTTGCCATTGGCGCGACCGCCGTCCATCTTGAGGATATGGGTGGCATGATAGATCCCATTACCGCGGGGAAAACCGTGACAGCTGTTAAAGCCGCTGTTGATGTTCCGCTGCATTACCATGCCCACTGCACCGGCGGTATGACTGAGATTACTTATTGGGAAGTAGCCCGAGCCGGCGCCGATGTGCTGGATGTCGATATCTCTGCATTTGCCTTGGGCACCAGTCACCCCGCAGCCGAAAGTATCATAGCCGTTCTACAGAAGACGCCGCGCGATACCGGCCTTGATTATAACAAGCTGGCCCCGATGAACCTCTACCTTAAGCAAATGCGCCAGAAGTATCAGGAGTTTACATCCAAGCTGGTCGGTGTGGACATCAACGTTGTGCGTCATCAGATTCCGGGTGGCATGCGTTCCAACTTAGAATTCCAACTGACACAAATGAACGCCCTTGAACGTCTTGACGAGGTGCTTGAAGAGGTTGTCCGTGTACGCAAGGACATGGGCTATCCTCCCCTAGGCACACCGTTCTCCCAGATGTGCGGAGCACAGGCCGCAATGAACGTCATTTCAGGTCAACGCTATAAAATGATGCCAAAGGAAACAAAGGCCTATGTCAAAGGCGAATATGGTAAAGCGCCCGGTCCTATCAGCGAGGAGCTCCAGAGACTGGTGCTCACGGACGGGCAGCAACCTATCACCTGTCGCCCCGCCGATCTGATTGCACCCAGCTATGAGCGCCTGAAATCGGAAATTGCGGATATTGCAAGAACCGACGAAGACATTCTGACTTATGCGATGTTTCCCGGACTCGGCCGCGAGTTTCTTAAAAGAAAATATGGTCTTTAAAACGGCAGGTTCTAATTAAGCCTCGACACCATCTATTTTTTTCGATAGGCATCTTCATTCTCCTGAAGAACCTTGAGAAATAGCTGTACCTGCTGTAGCTGACCATAGGACTCTCGAAACAGTACATATGTATTGCGCGTAAAAGGTGTTCCATCTTCAAAGCTTAACTCCACAATTTCACCCTCAAAATCCTCCAAACAGATTTTAGGGAGGATGCACCAGCCAATACCGCAGCGCACCATCTCCTTGCAGCTGCTGATATCATCCACCCAAAACTTTGTATCATGCAAGGAAAGGTTTCGTTCACCGGCCCATTGGTTTATTCGTTCTTCAATCAGGGCGTCGGTTTGATGGCCAATATAGCTATATTCATGGAGGGAGCGACCAATATTTTCATAGCTGTAAATCAAACACATCGGCTCAGTGGCTAGAAGCAGCCTGCCCTCATCCCACTTTTGCTCGCCGCGCATGATAGAGATGCAGTCCTCTCGCTTGATGAACTGCTGGTATATGTTCTTGCTTCTGCCTGTGGCGATATTAATATCGACAAGCGGATACCGTTGGGAATAAATCTTCAACGCGGCCGGCAAACGGTAGTGCCCGTAATTGAGTGAACTGTAAATGTTGAGCGACCCGCCCACAATTCCCTGCGTGTGATTAATGGTACTGCGCAATGCGTTGCTTTGCTGTACAATGCTTTTGCAGTGAGGTATGATCCGTTCCCCCGCCGAAGTGAAAATGACACCTTTTTTGCTTCTTAAAAACAGCTGGCATCCCAGCTCACTCTCAATATTTTTCATCCGCTTCGTCATTGCGGGCTGTGACAGATAATGTTTTTGAGCGACACGCGTAATATTTTTTGTTTCATGCAAATCAAGCAAAAACTGATAATCTCGATCGTCCACACATTCACCTCTTTCATTACTTTTAGTAATCAAGCTGTCAATCTATTAATAACATATTTAACTATTAAAATCAATTATAAAGGAGTGCGATACGATGTACATGAAAAAATATCCCTGCGTTTACATGCGCGGCGGCACAAGCAAGGCGGTTATCTTCCACGAAAAGGATCTCCCGGAGGATCCCTCCACATGGGACGATTTATTTTTAAAGGTTATGGGTACCCCCGATATCAAGCAAATCGACGGTATGGGTGGAACAGTCTCCTCAACAAGTAAGATCGCCATTATCGCACCCTCCAAGCACTCGGAGGCGGACATCGACTACACTTTCCGTCAGGTCGATATTGTGATTCCAAAAGTGGATCACAAAGCCAACTGCGGCAATATCTCCTCGGCTGTGGGTCCCTTTGCGATAGATGAGGGATTGGTTCCGGCTGTGGAACCAATCACCATCGTACGTGTTTTAAACACTAATACCAATAAAATTATTGAGGAGCATGTCCGCGTCAAGGACGGGCGCGCCATGGTTCATGGTGACGAATCCATCAGAGGTGTACCTGGAACCGGCTCAAGAATAGATCTCTATTTTATGGATCCCGCCGGCGCCGCCACAGGCAAGCTTCTGCCCACCGGCAGCGCGAAGGAGCTGTTCGATGTTCCTGATTACGGCCCGATCGAGGTATCGGTTGTGGATTGCTCCAACACCATTGTTTTTATCCGCGCGAAGGACCTCGGTATAAAAGGTAGCGAGTTAACGGAACTCAACGCCAACAAAGACGTTATGGAGCATATAGAGCGCATTCGTTGCATCGCCGCGCAAAAGTGCGGATTTGTTGAAAACTGGGAGGATGCACGCACAAAGTCCACCTCGTTGCCGAAGGTTTCTTTGATCTCAACGCCGCAGGATTACACCGATATAGACGGCAACCTGACGGCAGCTGACACCATGGACATCTGTGTGCGCGCAATTTCGGTGGGCGCGTTGCATAAGGCTTATCCCATTACCGTGACGATCGGAACCGGCTCGGCGGCGCGTATCGAGGGAACAATTGTCAATGAAATGGTCAAACCCGCTGCAAATCAAAGCACATTCCGTTTGGGGCACGCCAGCGGCGTGACTAACGTCGACATTGTCACGGACGGCGATAAAATAGTTAAGGGTGGCGTTACCCGGACCGCCCGTAGAATTATGGACGGATATATCTATATCAGAGACTAGTTGGAGGCAAACCGTGATTAAACTTTACGATCAAAAAACCTATGTTATTGACAACTCGAGAATTGCCGCTCTGGATGAACCGACACGTGTCGGTGAACAGCAAGCACGCGAAGGAACAATGACCTACCGTGTGTTAGAGCAGCATAATCGCTCCGGCAACATGGAAGACCTTGATATTCAATTTGATAGCATGGGGGTTTA
>DALYYK010000326.1:0-3709 GCA_031983305.1 Candidatus Fimivivens sp.
TTTAGCGTATCGGAGAACGCGGTAGAGGTGTCAGGGGTACATATCTTTTTAGAGCCGAAGGATGGTCAAAGGCAAAACGAGACTAAAAAGGAGCTTGAAAGCTTTTTAGGTATAGCTGTTCAGACCGCTATATATGAGGAGGTGAAATAACGTGGAAGTTTCTAAATTGTTCAAGGGATTATTTTCAAAAAGCGGTATCTCACAAAAGCAGGCCAAATGGCTGACGGCGCTAGGGATAGCCGGTATGCTGCTAATAATGTTGACCGGCCTGTGGCCCGATATCGGCGGTCGGGAGGCTGCGGCCCAGGACACAGGCGGCACACTGACAACCTATGCGCAGCAGACCGAGCAGCGTTTGACTGAGATATTAAAACAAGTTAAAGGGGTGGGCGCGGTTCATGTTATGGTCACGTTGGAAAACGGTGTTGAATACCGATATGCCGCAGACGAGAAGCAGTCGGGCGACAGTGTTTTTACATACGCGGATGGCGGTGCCGCACCCTCAAAGGTTCAGGAAAAGGAAGACCGGCAACAAAGCTATATTCTTGTCGATTCCACAGGAGGCAAAAAGCCTTTGGTGCTTACCGAGCTTTCACCCCGGGTAAAGGGTGTGGTGGTGGTTTGCAGCGGCGCGGGGAATCCGGTGATACGCCAGCGTGTGACCGACGCGGTGACAACGGCGTTGGGCGTGACATCCTTACAGGTATGCGTAATTCAATCAGCAGAATAATAAGCGGGAGGCAATCCGAATGAAAAAGTTTAGAATGAATATGATTGTTGGCAAGAAACAGATTATTTTAGCTGCTTTGGTGCTCTGCCTGTCTCTGGCGGTATATCTCAACTGGGTATATTCCGGCGACGGGTTTGAGCTTCCGACCACCAATATCCTTGAGACCGATAAAAACTACGGCGACTCTCAGTACGTCAATATCGGCGAGGATGCCGACGCCTTCTTTGCCGAAGCAAAGATCAGCCGCCAAAAGACCCGTGACGAGGCCGTACAGACCCTAAAGAACCTCATCGAGAGCGACGCCATCACCCCCGAGCAGCGCACCGAGCTGGCGTTAAAGACGACCTCTATGGCCGAAGCGATTGAGAAGGAAGGCAAGATCGAAAACCTGATAAAGTCCAAGGGCTTTGCGGAGTGCATGGTCTATTACGATACTCAGCGCGTCGACGTTATTGTCAAAACCGAAGGCCTGCTCACCAACGAAGTCGCGCAGATGAAGGATATCATTGTCAAAGAGGTCACGATACCCGACGAAAACATCGCGATTATCGAGGTCAACTGATCATCCTTACTGCAACGCGCTATAGGGGGTGTTCGCAGAAATTTTGGCGGATTAACCATCTGGGCGGACGGCGCCCGTTAGAAAGCCGACTTTAAACTGCGATCTCGAACATATCCTGACAGCCCATGAGAACCCCTGGTTTTAAGTGTTAAGGCGCACAAAATGTGCGCCTTAATATTTGCACCCTAAAGAAAAAACAGGGACTTTGGCACAGTCTATAGTAAAGGGTTTTGGCGGTAAACGGCAGATAATTTTGTATCATCCGGTTGTCTTGCCGCAAATATGTGGTATAATAACTGCAAGATGGTTGTGATACTAAGAGGGATGCACCACAGCTGCCGCCCAACGCGGCCTGCTGCCGTTCATACGCCATTCACCATTTGCTTGCGCTTTTTGATTTTCCGCAGCGGTTGCGCGGTATTTAAAAGGACAACGGAGGAACTTGATAGATGAACGAGAAAATTCACGAGGGCGCGGTGGGGACGCTGCGCATTTCCAAAGAGGTTTTAATCACGATTGCCGGTACAGCCGCTTCAGAAGTCGAGGGCGTGGACAGCATTGCCGTATCGCCGGTGGACTTTAAGGGCATGCTGTCGAGAAGATCCTTTCCCAAAGCGGTGTCAATTGCGCTCAACGACGACATGGCTGAGATTACGCTGCACCTGATCTTAAAGCGCGGCGTCAAAATTCCGGTTGTTTCTGAAAAGGTGCAAAAGGCTGTCAAGGAATCGATTCAGAGCATGACCGCCATCACCGTCGCCAAGGTCAACATCGTCGTTGAGGGAATTGCATACGAGGCCGGCGAGCAGCAGGCTTAAACCAAGCAATGAGATACCCTCCTGCCTAACGCGCCGGAGGGTATGTTTTTGTATTTTTACATGAGAGGTCGTTCCTATGAAGAGAAGAGATGCGCGAGAAGCCGCATTCCTGCTTATTTTTGAAAAATCCTTTCGCGAAGAATCGATGGACGAGCTGATCGCGCTGGCAATTGAGAGCCGTGCGCTTGAGCTCAACGATTATGCCCGTCGGCTTGTGATGACGGCAGCCGAGCAAGAAGCCGAGCTGGATCAGAATATCGAAAAATATCTGACCAAGTGGAAGATCGGCCGTTTGTCGCGGGTGACGCTGACGCTGCTGCGGCTGGCCGTCTGCGAGCTGGCTTATTTCCCTGATATTCCGGTGCGCGTCACCATCAACGAGGCCATTGAGCTGGCCAAAAAATACGCGACCGAAAACGACGCTTCGTACATCAACGGCGTGCTGGGCACCTATGTTAAAGAGGCGGCTCCGGTCAAGAATAAAGAGGCTGATGAGAACGAATCATGCGCGGATATTTAGGAATTGATACGAGTAACTACACCACCTCCTGCGCCATTTACCGCGCGGGGGGCACGGTTGAGCAAAAACGGCTTTTGCCCGTGCCGCAGGGTCAGGTTGGACTGCGACAGAGCGATGCCGTTTTTTCGCATGTTAAGGCGCTTGGGGAACTGATGTCATTGCTGCGCGCCAAGGATGACCAACCGCTCTCGGCCATCGGCGTATCGCGCCGTCCGCGCGATGTCGAGGGCTCATATATGCCCTGCTTTTTGACGGGGTTAATGGCAGCTCAGGCCACCGCCGCCGCGATGAACCTGCCGCTGCACACCTTTTCGCATCAGGCGGGGCATGTGGCGGCGGCGCTTTACGGCGCCGACCGGCTGGACCTGATCGACAAAAGCTTTTTGGCGTTTCATCTCTCGGGCGGCACGACCGAATGCCTGTGGGTGAAGTCGCTGCGGAAGGCTGATATCGCGCTGATAAGCTGCACCAACGATTTAAATGCCGGACAGGTGGTGGATAGGGTGGGGCATATGCTCGGGCTTTCGTTCCCCGCAGGACCCGCGATGGATGCGCTGGCACGGCAATCGGATCGACGCTTTAAGATTAAGGCGGCGTTTCAGGGGGATAACCCCTGTTTGTCAGGCATCGAAAATCAGTGCAAAACAATGCTGGATAAAGGCGAGCTGCCCGCCGATATCGCCCGATTCTGTTTGCTGTCGATTCTTACCGCACTCTTAAAAATGGCAGGGGACGCAAAGACCGCCACCGGCTGTACCGATCTGGTTTTTGCGGGGGGCGTCATGTCCAATACGCTGATCCGGGCCGAGGTCGAGGGCTGTTATAACGGCATTTTTGCGCCGCCCGCCTTTTCGTGCGACAACGCGATGGGCATTGCGGTGCTCACAGCGCTTGCCGCGGGCGAGACGGTAACGCACACACAGGGGAGGTGACGAATTATGAGACTGCCGATTTTAAAGGTTTCGCAGCTCAATCGCTATGTCAAATCACAGCTTGAGTCCGACCCGAGACTCAAAGAAATTTATGTCGCGGGCGAGATCGGCACCCTGACCGCCAATCAGTGCTCGGGCCACCTCTAT
>DALYYK010000327.1:0-3702 GCA_031983305.1 Candidatus Fimivivens sp.
CGAGCAGCTCAAGGCCATCTCGGAGGAGCTGGGCGAGGATGATTCGCCCGAAAACGAGATCAACACCTATCTTGAGCGCATAGACGCGTTGCAGCTCTCGGACGAGGTGCGCGATAAGCTGACCAAAGAGGCCGCGCGCCTTGGCAAGATGCCGGGCAGCTCACAGGAGGCAGCGGTCGTCCGCGGCTACCTCGACATCTGCCTCGAGCTGCCGTGGAATACGCTTAAATCCGTCAAATCGGATATTGTGCAGGCTCAGAAGATCCTCGACCATGACCATTACGGCATGGAAAAGATCAAAGACCGCGTGCTCGAGTCGATCGCGGTGCGGGCGCTGGCCCCGAACATCAAGGGACAGATTCTCTGCCTCGTCGGACCGCCCGGCGTCGGCAAGACCTCGATTGCCAAGTCAATCGCCAAGGCGACGGGGCGCGATTATGTGCGGCTCTCGCTCGGCGGCGTCAAGGACGAATCGGATATACGCGGCCACCGCAAGACCTACATAGGCTCAATGCCGGGCCGCATTATCGACGCCATGCGCCGCGCGGGCAGCCGAAACCCGCTGATGCTGCTGGACGAGGTCGATAAGCTGGGCGGCGACTACAAGGGCGATCCCTCGTCGGCGCTGCTTGAGGTGCTCGACGCCGAGCAGAACCACGCGTTTCGCGACCACTTCATCGAGCTGCCGTTCGATCTGTCGGATGTCATGTTCATTGCGACAGCGAACAACGCCGATACGATACCCGCCCCGCTTTATGACCGCATGGAGGTCATAGAGCTTTCGAGTTATACCCGCGAGGAGAAATTCCACATCGCAAAGGATTATCTGATCCCCAAGCAGCGCGAGCGCCACGGCTTAAACGGCCGTCAGGCCCGCATCACCGACGAGGCGCTGTATGCCGTTATCGACAGCTACACCCGCGAGTCGGGCGTGCGCCGCTTGGAGCGCAGCATCGCCTCGGTGTTCAGAAAGTGCGCCAAGCGCATTGTGGCTAAGGAAGCCAAGCAGATTATTGTCACGCCCGCCAATCTCAGCGATCTTTTAGGTCCGAAAAAGTACCACCCCGACGCGCTTGCAAGCCGCGATGAGGTCGGTGTGGTCAACGGTTTGGCCTGGACGTCGGTCGGCGGCGAGATGCTTCAGGTCGAGGTCGCCGTTTTAGACGGCAACGGTAAGCTGGAGCTGACCGGCAACCTCGGCGACGTGATGAAGGAATCGGCCCACGCGGCGGTGAGCTATCTGCGCGCCCATGCCGACGTCTACGGCATCAGCCGCACATTCTATAAGGATAAGGACATTCACATCCACGTGCCCGAGGGCGCGGTGCCCAAGGACGGCCCCTCGGCGGGCGTCACCATCTGCACCGCCCTGTTGTCGGCGCTCTCGGATATCCCGGTGAAGTTCGACGTCGCTATGACCGGCGAGATCACGCTGCGCGGTCGGGTGTTGCCGATCGGCGGCCTGCGCGAAAAGACGATGGCCGCACTGCGCAACAACATCAAGACGGTCGTTATTCCGGCCGACAACGAGCCGGATATTGCCGAATTGGACCCTGCGGTGAAAAAGGCGGTTCATTTTGTCATCGCGCGCAGCATCGGCGATGTGCTGCCGGTGGCGCTCTCAAGAATGCCGGTTCCGACGCCTGTCCCTTCTGAAGAGGACTATGCGGTGAGCCTGCTGACCGAGGTCAAGGGCACGCCGCGCCATCCCGTCACCTGCTGATTAATACTGTACGACAAGGAGCGCTCTTGCATGAATTATAATAAGGTTGTCTTTGAACGCAGCTTCGGGCTTTCTTCGCAGCTCACACCTTGCGACTGCCCGGAATTCGTGTTTGCGGGGCGCTCCAATGCCGGTAAATCCTCGCTGCTCAATAAGCTCTTTAACCGCAAGGCGCTGGCCCGCGTCAGTGCGATGCCCGGCAAAACCGCCACCATCAACTTTTACCGTCTCGACGATATCCGCTTTGTCGACCTGCCCGGTTACGGCTACGCCAAGGTCGCCAGGGATGAGCGGCGGCGGTGGGATGAGCTGATCGGCGGCTACTTTTCTCAGAGCCGCGATATTGCGCTGGTGTTTTTGCTCGTGGATATTCGCCACGCTCCCTCGGCGGACGACCTGACGATGGCAAATTACCTCATCGAGAGCGAGGTGCCGTTTATTGTGCTGCTGACCAAGTCGGACAAGCTCAACAAGACCAAGCGCGAAGAGCGGCTGAAAGCCTTTGTCAGTGAGCTGCCCTGCGGCGATGAAATCACCATGCTGCCCGTTTCCTCCGAAACGGGTGAGGGGATTGAGACGCTGCGCGACATCATTGCCGATATCGCCGCCGACGCACCCTCCGAAGAGGCTGGTTTAGACGACACGCAATAAGGCTCCAATTTTTGAAGCTCTTCTGCATTTTTGCAGTGGAATATATTAATGCCGATATCCCACTAAAATGGACGGCAGCGCGACCGGCTTTGTAACCCGCAACCCCCGTTTCGGGGTTGGCGGGCGTTAGCCCGTTAGGCCGCTTTTTTTCAAAGCGGGCGATCGTCGCTCTTCCATTGACCTTTAACGGCCTATCGGTGAATGATGACATGGAGGAATGACAATGTTTGTATCTGAAGCCTTAAGTGTCAACGAAGCGGGGCATCTGACCATCGGGTCTGCGGACACGGTGGAACTTGCGCGTACCTTTGGGACGCCGCTTTATGTCTATGACGAGGCCACTGTGCGCGGCGCGCTGCGCCAGTATAACGATTCTCTCACAAAATATTACGACGGTAAGGGCATCGTGGCCTATGCCAGCAAGGCATTCGCATGCAAAGAGATGTACCGCATCGCCAACGACGAGGGTTGCGGCATCGACGTTGTCTCACAAGGCGAGCTGTATACCGCGCTGAGCGTCGGTTTCCCCGCCGATAAAATTTTCTATCACGGTAACAACAAGACGGTCGAAGAGCTGGTTTATGCGGTCGAGCACAACGTCGGACGCATTGTGGTGGACAACCTCACCGAGCTTGAGCGCTTGTCTGAGATTGCGATTTCTCAGAACAAGGTCGTGCCGATTCTTATCCGCGTCAAGCCCGGCATCGACGCGCATACCCATGACTTTATCCGCACCGGCCAGATCGACTCCAAATTCGGCTTCGCGCTCGAAACCGGCGAGGCGCTTGAGGCGGTGCGCTATATTCTTCAGCACAAGGGCGTGGCCTTAAAGGGTCTGCACTGCCACATCGGCTCGCAGATTTTTGATATCGCCCCCTTTGAGCTCGCGGCCGAGGTCATGATTGGTCTCATGGCGCAGATTAAAGAGGAGACCGGGCTTGTCCTCACCGAGCTAAACCTCGGCGGCGGCTTCGGCATCAAATATGTGCCCGAGAACGACCCCGTGCCGTATATGGATTATATGGAGAAGGTTTCAAAATCGGTGCACAAGGCCTGCGCCCAAAAGGGGCTGGATATTCCCTTTATTGTTATCGAGCCGGGCCGTTCGGTTGTGGGCCCTGCCTGCATCACGCTGTATACGGTGGGCGGCGTCAAGCATATTCCCAATGTCCGCACCTATGTTTCGGTGGACGGCGGAATGACCGACAACCCCCGTTATATCCTGTACGGCTCTAAGTACGACGTCGTGCTGGCCAACCGCGCCGCTGACCCCAAAGACAGCGTCGTCACGCTGGCCGGGCGCGGCTGGCGATGGCGTTCATGCTGGT
>DALYYK010000328.1:0-3693 GCA_031983305.1 Candidatus Fimivivens sp.
AAGGCTTCTACAAAGACGAGGGGATTTAAAAGTCTTTTATCTAAAATACTTTTTTATATAGGAATCCCCGTTCTTGGTTCCTATGTGATTGTCGGTATTGTTCTTGCTGTGATCGTAAGCGCTTCAGTAGAGGATATGTCCGGCACAAATTTGACCTTGCAATCTGAATCAGCGGCGCACCAGATCAATACTTTTTTCAAAGAATATAGGGTGATTGCAGATCAATTGGCCAACAATGCACACTTACAGCAGATTATGGCGGAATCAGACAAGACAACCACAATGGATCTGCACCCCGACTACGACAAAATGATGAATACCGTAAAAACAGCCTGCGGAGACGGCCAGAATATCCTTTCAATATTTTTGGCGGATATTACTGCTGAACAAAGCGTTAATACCAACGGCGGTAATAACAAAGCCTATAAAACCACCGAACGGCCGTGGTTTATACAGATGAAAGCAAATAACGGTTTGACACTGACGGAGCCTTATGAGGATATCAATACCAAGCAACAGGTCGTCACTATTGCGGCCCCGGTATATCAGAACGGTTCAGGCGAAATTTTAGGCGCGGTTGGTTTAGACCTTACCTTAGATCAATTGGATGCGATTATTCATGCTCATAAACTGGGTAAAACGGGCTATTTGATTTTAGCCACAAAGGGCGGGCAGATTATTTCGCACCCCAACAGTGACTATATCGGTAAAAATATTGCTGACACAGAAATGTCCGATGAGATAAAACAAGCCGTTTCGAATCAAGTTACAGGAAATATTTCTTTTACCGCTCAAGGCGAAAGGTCGCGCGGCCATATTTCCATCGTAGATGACCTTGGTTGGGTTATTGTTACCGCGCTGCCCGACTCGGAATTCTATCAAAACTTTAAATATGTGCAGTTCGTTATCCTGGTCGCTTTTACGATGGCGATTGCGCTGATCGCTATTATGATCGTATTTATGGCGAGAGGTATCGTATCACCTATTAAAGCGCTGACCCACACTGCAAATCTCATTGCGGACGGCAATCTGCATGTTTCTGCCGAGGTCAAATCCAGAGATGAAACCGGTCGAATGGCAGAAGCGGTGAACCGAACTGTCGTGCAGTTAAATCAATATATCACCTACATTAACGAAATTGCCCGTACCCTGGACAGCATGGCAAGCGGAGATATGCGTATCTCTCTAAAAGAGAATTATGCCGGCGAGTTTTCAGTCATTAAGAAAGCATTTATGCATATCGCCGCTTCATTGAATCATACGCTTACTGAAATTAATCTAGCTGCCGAGCAGGTCAATAGCGGCGCTGACCAAGTTTCGTCAGCTGCACAGGCGTTATCCTCCGGCGCTACGGAACAGGCGGCAACGATTGAAACGCTCACCGCCTCGGTTGCCGTTGTATCGCAACAGGCGGAACAAAATACCGCAAGCGTCCAGAAATCGGTGGAATACGTTGAGCAGGTCGGCCAAAATATTACCGATAGCAACGAATACATGCAGCGCCTCAATATTTCCATGCAGGAGATTAGTGTGACCTCTCGGGAAATTTCTAAAATTACCAAGCTGGTGGACGACATTGCCTTCCAGACCAACATTCTCGCCCTAAATGCAGCCGTCGAAGCAGCGCGCGCCGGCAATGCCGGAAAAGGCTTTGCCGTCGTAGCAGATGAAGTGCGCAATCTTGCGGCAAAATCTGCCGAGGCGGCCAAACAAACCGCTGAGCTGATTGACAAGTCGTCCGCAACCGTGTCTAAGGGCGCGCAAATTGCAAGCGATACATTGAAAAGGTTGGTTGAGGCTTCAGAAAAGGCCGCGTTGGCGGTGCAGTCTATTCGTGAAATAGAGACCGTCATCAGCGTGCAGGCGGTTTCTATTGAACAAATCAACGAGGGCTTGGCTCAGGTTTCAGCCGTGGTGCAAACAAATGCCGCGACCGCGGAGGAAAGCTCGGCTTCCAGTGAGGAGCTGGCCGCGCAGGCACAAACCTTGCAGCATGAGGTTAGCAAATTTAAGCTCTCTGAGGTGCAGCATTCCACACATACTGCAAATGTGCCGCACGCTATCTTTTCATACGAGCCGCTCGAGACAAGTAAGTATTAAAGCAATCCGAAAACAGGATTTTTTAGTGTGCCATATTTAAAATAGGCAGAAGCTTTAGAGGGTTGCGCGTGCGCAGGCCCTCTATCCTTTACTCCAAACCTATTCCACTGTCAGAATGCTGTGGCTTTAAAACCCCAATAATGTGGATGGCGCCAGCCGCGTCATCATGACTTCATGCTAAAACGGAGGACATGCGATTGCGTGTCCTCCGTTTCGTTATTTTAACCTTGGTTGAAAATGTTCTTATTTAAACGCCTCCATGGACACCGCCTAAAAATCCCTCGCCATAGACCTCCTTGGTTTCGGATACAATTACAAAGGCGCGGGGGTCGTGCGCGTCGATGATCTGCTTGACGCGATAAAACTGTTTTTTATCGACGACGCAGAGCAGCGCTTCGCCGTCCTGGCGGCTGAACGCGCCACAGCTTTTAAAGAATGTCGCGCCGCGGCCGAGCTGCCGCATGATGTCGGCGGCAATATCGGCGTTGCGCTTTGACATCACCGTGACCATCGTGCTGCGTTTCATGCCGTAGATGATCATATCGATGGTCTGGGTTGTGCAAACGATACACAACAGGCCGTAAAACGCCGTGTCGATGTTCCTGTAGACGAGTACCGACGCCGCGACGACGAGAAAATCCACCAGCATCAGCGCGTGGCCAATCTGAACATGGGGCGCTGCCCGCTGGATAAGCTTGGCGGCGATATCCATGCCGCCGGTCGTCGAGTCGCGCATAAAAATAAGCGCCATGCCCATGCCCGCAAAGACGCCGCCAAAGGCCGCCAGCACAATGCGCTCGCCCGCGACGGCCGGAAAATACGGCGTCACCAACAGATCCTGCACGAGGGACATCACCGCCACCGTCCTGAGCGTTTTAAGCGTCGGAGTGCGGCCCAGATATCGCCAGGATAAAACGAGCAGCGGAATATTGAGCACAAACGACATCACGCCGACCGGCAGCGCAAACACAAAGTTGATTAAAATGGCAATGCCGCTCACACCGCCCGGCGCGATATAACACCCTGAGATAAAGCAGCGGATGGCCACCGCCTGCAAGAATGCGCCGCCGATGTCGCAGGCAAGATCGGCGGCAAAGCTTTTAAGCCGCATAACAACCCTTCCCTTCATTTGGTCGTCGGATAGTATCAAACAACTTGAGGATAAAGCGCCGGATTGACGCAAATATTTTGTGTACGCTAAGGCAGCGAACGCCGACGGGCCGGCGCTTACCTAAGGATGACAAACAACAATGCGGCAAAACGCAAAATAGACCGTCAAAATTGTTTGATTAAAGAAGCGGTTCTAAAAACAACAGCCACCCCGAAAAAGGCGCTGTTGCCCCTATCCGGAATAGCTGTATGATACCCCACACCGGCGACTGCCGCGTTTTTGCAAAACGCGGCAGCCTGATCCGGCCCGGTCTTTTAGAGAAATTTCTGCTTATTGTCGGCAAACTCGGCCTTAATCTGCGTCATGAGCGCGGCGTCGACAATCAGGTCGAGCGAAGCGCCTGCCATCGCCTTGGCCCCGTAAAGCACGGCGTTGTGCGCCGCGTCAGACTTGCCCGCGTCGACATATTCCTGAGAGTGCGA
>DALYYK010000329.1:0-3678 GCA_031983305.1 Candidatus Fimivivens sp.
GCAGCCGAAAAAGCAAGCCCCCATAAAAACCCGCCCTGCTTACCGATGCCCTGCAGCAGCATTATAAAGGCGATAATGCCCACCATGCTGTTTTGCAGTGACTGGGTGCTATTCATGAAAGCGTAAAGGAGCAAAGAAGCGCCTACTCCGCCCAAAAGCGGGGCAACAGCAGTTATGCTCTTAACTGCAATCCCACTGAAAAAGCCCTTGATACCGCCGCCTATCCCCGAAAACGGCGCTTTTTTCTGGAACAGCGGCACAATGGCGGCGTTCAGAAAAGCAGCGACCGCCACCTTGCCTAAAATTCCGCCCACAGCGCCGAATACGCCGCCGAACATCCCGCCCTGTGCAAAGGTAAGGAAGCTGAGAATGCGTACCGGAAGCGGATTGATTCCGAAAGAACCCAGCAGCGCAAGCACCAGCCAGACAAGCCCCAACAGTGCGGTAGGGAGAATATGTTTGGGATTTTTCAGCACCGTCAACGACTGGCGGATATATGTAATGATGAATTTTCCCGCACCCATCGGACTGTGCTGTGGAGCATTATCCGAAGCCCGGTTTATCGGCGGCTTCTTCTTTGTACTGTTCATTGTTTTCGGAATTCCTTGCTCGGATTTTGCGGCCTGCGGTGGTGTCTCCGTACTTATTTGTGCAGATTCATTGCTTTGAAAAGCATTGGCTCCGCACTTTGCACAGAATTTCGCTCCCTCATTCAGAGCCGTGCCGCAGCTTGTGCAGAATTTACCCATAATACTCACTCCTCTTTCATTAATCACTCGCTTTTGCCGCGTTACCATCCGGTGATGTCTGCCGTTACGCCGGTTTCACGAAGCAGCTTTTGTGCGGCATCCAGTACCGCCTGCTTTTGAGTCATTCCGTGCAGCAGCTCTACCCGCATGGTCTGATCCTTATCGCCAAAGGTAAGGTACATCCGCTCCTTATCAATTTGAACGGCGCTCAGGCGCACGCCATGTACCCCGTCGAGACCCCATCGGTAGATTCTGCTGCCAATTAACACACCAAAGGTAGATACTACAGTTTCCTCGGTGTCTTTTTTTATTTGGCGGCCCGGTATGGAGATAAGAGCCGATGGCACTGCGAGGATGCGATTATCCCAAATGAGTGTTGCGTCATAGAGCAGACGACTCTGCCTCAACAATAACAGGAGAGAGATAAGGCTGATAGCTCCAAAGGCGAGTGCCGCTTCCAGCGAAAATGCCATGCCGGACCACACCGCCAAACAAATACTGGCTGCGAATAATAAGACATATCCATTACGTCGTTTGCGGATTGATTTCATTTGCACCATACCTCCCTCCAGTATAAATTTTAGGGAAAGATGCCTTAAAAAGCATCGTTCGAAAGGATGAATTTACAGAAAAAAGCCCCTCACCCTTTTGGGTGAGAGGCCGGTTAAACCCAGTATTTATGCGGTTTTATGGTTCATTCAATCGTTTGATTCTTCAGCAGGGTGCTGATGAGTTCTGCCCGACTACCTACATCATATTTTGAAAAAATGTTCCTTGCATGTGTTTTTACAGTACTCTCACTGATAAACAAAGCCCCGGCAATTTCCCGGTTGGATTTGCCTGAAAGGATTAGCTGCAATACCTCCTGCTCCCGGACAGTCAGCGGATCAAGAGTTTTAGTTTGACGAACAATGTCCGTTTGCTGTGACTGGCTCATATTGTCATAAGCAGCAAGATAAGCATGGCTTTTCAGCAGTAAAACAAGCTGGTTGTTCAGCGGCGGTAGCATAACCAGCGTAACGCACACCACTGTCAGGGCAATCACCGCCACCTCCGCACCGGGAAGCCCCATAGATGTCACAGCCATCCCCAAGACGCCTCCGCAAAGGATGCCGAATACATTGGCGGAAAGCCCAATGCCAAAGGTTTGTGCGGGATTGTCGCTATAATCCAGCATTTCTCCAAGGATGCTCCACCAAAACAGATCAAAAATACCGCAAGCACCGAGCATCAGCGTATCCACAGTCAAATAGTCGGAGGTATTTCGCCCTAACAACATAAAGCTGATGAACGCTCCTATAATCATTGCCATTCCAATATACAAAATTCTGGAACGCTTTGCTTTCATAGGTAAGTTGCGCATAATAACAAGCGCTACGATATAAGGCACGGCCCAATACCAGCTCACCAATCCCGTCAGATGCTCAAAAGCAGGATTGATGACCTGATACATCAGTCCAGAATTAATTGTGATGATAAAGACAAAAAAACACAGCAATATCAGTTGGTTTTTAATGCCGCCATGCGTCTTGTTTTTAAATGTTTTGTTCTGCTCATTCTCCTGCCCCAACGGCAGCATCCAGATGAAGGCTATACCGATTACAAGACAAAGCATCGAGAGGCTTAGCCCGATAAACGGCGACCGGTTCATGGCAAACACGTTAACTGCAATCATCAGCAGATTGGAATAAATCAGAACATCGGCGCAGGATTTAATGCGCTCGTTCTTGGGCGTAAAGGCCCTGAGAAAAAATCCCCATGCCGCCACTGCGCAGCCACTAAAGTATCCGCTGACAATCAGTCCGCTCAACCATAGAGAGGAGGGAGCAAAAAAGAAGGGAACAGAAGCGGCTAAGCATAAGCCCATGCCGCCGAGCATCATGCTTCTGGCGGCCGCTTGTGATTTGACAAACAGACCGCAGGTAAAAAGCCCCGCAAAATGTGCGATAATTGCAGCCAGTATGTAACGGTCGGCGTCTGTTCTACGCAAATCCAGCAGGCTGTACAGCACCTGCCCCTCAAACTGAAACGACAGAATATAGGCAAAGAGAAATGAAAATCCGGCAACAGAAAGCCTGCGGGCATTGAAAGATTTAAGTCCGTTCATTTGATAACCTCCCGCTCATCGGAGGCTCCGCCTTTTTTAACCCATTCGTCTATATCAGCGGTTTTGAAACGCCAGAGCTTTCCCACCTTGGATGCGGGCATACCGCGCTGATCAATCCATCGCATAATAGTATGGCGCTTCACGCCAAGATAATCGCAAACTTCTTGCAGGGATATCCATCTGTCGTTATGTATTGTTTCAGGCATAGATGCCACCTCACTTTGATAAATTCGCACAAATATCCTAATGGATTAATTGTAACATAATAATATCAAAAGGACAATTGATATTTGTTGTTTTGTGTTATATTGAGTAGTATTACTCTTGTTTATGTATTGGAATATTTTGATTGAGTCTGTCCACAATTAATTTAATTCCCTGCCTTCTATACTAAACAAGCTGGTAACCCTACGAACCATACCTACCTCTTTCGTTGCCATTCTACCTTAAGGCATCCCAAGATACAGTTTGTTCTTTTTCTGTGATAAGCCTTTCTTAGAGTGAGAGATTCTGGTGGGTTCATGATGAACCACACCTGGGTTCAGAAAAATAGCAGTCGTTCCCCTTGGTGGAAAGACTGCTATTTTTCTATTACAGCTATTTCCTTAAGATCAGCCTGTTGCTGGTATTGCTCCCATTCTCCCGATAGCGCGGTTCCTTTTCAATGAGCCCCGCTTTGACAAGATCATGCAGGGCACGCTTGACGGTGCTTCGGGAGAGCTGCAAGTCGGAGGCAATCGTTTTTACCGCAGGCCAGCAGTCCGATCCTTTGCCTGCCCGGTCACAAAGATATATATAAACAGCCCTCGCCCGATGGGGAAG
>DALYYK010000330.1:0-3007 GCA_031983305.1 Candidatus Fimivivens sp.
AAAGCAGCGCCACCTGCCCGTAGGAGGTCACCCTGCCCTGCGGAATGCGGCAGACCACCTCGTAGACCACATCAAAAAAGCTTTTCTTTTGCATCGTTTTCTCCTAATAGCACGCCAGCTCTAAGCTATGAGGCGGGCTGCAAAAAATTTTCCGGCCCGCAAGGCAAAGGACGAAAGCGGACTTCCGCCCGGTGAGGACGCCCAATGTGACGGTGCAGAAAATTTCGCAGCAAGACGCCCATGCTTTCAGGCTGGCAAACTGCCGATTACTGTAACGTGTCGATATTGCTGCCCGGCGCCTCTTGTAGGTCAGTTTTATCGTCAGTCGGCCGGATTTCAGCGTCGGTCTTTTCATGCTGAGCAGCTGTGGCGGCCTCCTGCTCGCGCTGCGCCTCGGCTTCAAGCTTGTGCTGTTGATGCAGCAGATATTTTTTTCGCAGCGTCAGAAGCAGTAGGCAGATCGCAAAAGCGGCTGTAAAAGCCAATCCGGCATAATAAAGGTTCACCGAACCGGCCATATGGTAGGCCGTATCCCCGGGGTCGGTCTCGATGCAAAGCACCGCCGCCACCGAATGGCTTGGGCCGTAAACCGGCAGGCAGGTCACCGCAACCTTTTTAAAATCGGCGCGGGTGACCAGCTCTGTGGTATAACCGCCCGTGATTTTTCCGTTATAGATTTTATCTGTCACCGCCTTGACCGGCTTATAAGCCCCGCCCAACGGATAATCGGCGCCCGGCGCAAAATAATCGACACCTGCCTCGGCGTTGTCGCGGTAGCTGCCGTCCACAAGGCAGCGCAGCGTCTTGCCGTCGGCACGGTAGAGCAGATAGCTCTTAAGATAATTCTGCTGGGTGTTCAGCTGGCTGAGCAGCCCGGCCAGAAACTTATAGTCGGCGTTGATGGCGGGCTCGGTAATCAGCCCGTCAATCTGCTGCGCCGAATAATAGGAGATTACGGTGACCGCCGCGCGCATCTGGGTCATTGTCGCTTCGCCGGTACCGCGCAGTGCGTCGCTCTTTCGCACCGAGGGCGCGGCAAAGCATATCAAGGCCAGCACAGCGCTCAATATCGCTGTGAGCTTGAGTATCACGCCAATACCATGGCCGCTTTTTTCTTTTATCTGCTTCATGTCATGCACTCCCCCGATGTTATTGGTACTAAAAGTCGTTCATGTCGCCTTGTGTAAACGCCGGACGGCGGCAACATACTTCTTGGAAAGAGGATAGGCCGCGCAAAATAGTGAGCATCTTACCGCTATTATCCCATACGCGCAGGCGCATGATATACATTGCCCATACGGCGGCGCTTCCATTGTGCGCCGTGCCCCAAGCAGCCCCACAAACGCAGGTCGCGTGCATAATCACGCAACAAGTCTGGATGCGCGCCCACCGACGTCGGGTGGGTCGGTAACTCTCACGCGGGGCATACAATCACCAACAACCGTATTCTTTAAAGCTCCGTTCCAAAACCCCACCGGAGGTCAGGGGGCACGCGGGGGACAGCGTCCCGCCCGCGAGGCGCTTCGCGTCTGTAACGTAGTGGAGGACGCCCGCATGTTCCGCAGAAGCATGCAAGCGCCGGGGGTGGGGGCCGTTCCTGCACGCGTGAGCGCAAAATAACGGTGCCGCTTTACGAGGGCTGCCAAAAAGACATCATTTGCGCACCAAAAGGCAGCAAGCCGCGTTAAGCGGCGAATCGTTGCGCATTCTCCCGGTATAATAGCCGTTCTGCGGCTATTATACCATAAATCGCATTTGTTTACAGTATGATACCCTTTTATTTGGCCGTATTTTATGCCATAATGAAGAAGATAACCGATTTATCCGGGGCAGAGGGCTCCATTGAATAAACAGCAAGGATGTGTGTCTTATTTTTGAGATTCTAAGACCCGAGCAGTACGACGCGCTCGACCGCTTTGTAGAAAACCACCCGCAGGGCAGCTTTACCCAGTGCAGCAGCTGGCGCAAGGTGAAAAATAATTGGGGCTTTGAGGCGGTGGTCTGCCGTGACGACGCGGGCAAGATCATCGGCTCGGTCTCAGTGCTGATACAAAAAATCCCGTTAATCGGCAGCTGCTTTTTATACGCGCCGCGCGGCCCCGTCTGTGACCTACACGACGAGGGCACGCTGCGCGCGCTCATGGCCGGTGTCGACGCGCTGGCGAAAAGGCATCGCGCCCACGCCTTTAAAATGGATCCCGACGCGCCTGAGGACGATGCGGAATTCTGCCGCATTGCCAAAGCGCTTGGCTTTGTCCGTTCCTATGGCCCCGATGGCTTTGAGGGCATTCAGGCGCGCTTTAACTACCGGCTTTATCTTGAAAACCGCAACGAAGAGGCGCTGCTCGCAAACCTGACCCAGCAAACCCGGCGCAATCTGCGCAAGGCTATGAAGTTCGGCGTGACGGTGCGGGTCGTCGGCGAGGAGTATCTCGACGATTTTGTCCGGCTCATGGCCGTCACCGGCGAGCGGGATGGCTTTGCCGTGCGCCCCCGCGCCTATTTTGCGCGGTTTTTGGCGGCGCTGGGCGAGCACGCCCGTCTCTACATGGCGTTTTATGAGGGTGAGGCGATCGCCGGGGCCATCACGACCAACTTTGGCGGTAAGACCTGCTATGTTTACGGCGCTTCGGACAATGCGCACCGCGAGGTCATGCCCAACTACCTGCTTCAGTGGGAGATGATCCGCTGGGCGGTTGAAACCGGCTGCACCGTCTACGATTTTCAGGGCATCTCGGGCAACCTTGAGGAGGAAGGCAACCATATGTACGGCCTTTACCGATTTAAGCGCGGCTTTAACGGACAGATCGACGCGCTGCTCGGCGAGTTTGATTACACCTACCGCCCGGTGGCGGCCAAAATGGTCACCCACGCCATCGCGCTCAACGACCGGCTGCGCAGGCTAAAGCGCGGCCTTTCGCGGTGAACCCGCCGCTTTTCGCGGCGCTGGGCCGCTATCTCGATAAAAAACGCGAGCGGCTGCACATGCCGGGGCATAAGGGCCTGC
>DALYYK010000330.1:3017-3664 GCA_031983305.1 Candidatus Fimivivens sp.
GCCCGCGCCGTTGGACGGCTGCGCACCCTATGACCTCACCGAGCTGCCAGACACCGGCTGCCTTTACGACGGCGAGGGTGCGCCCGTCGAAACCGAGGCCTGTTTTTCGGCGCTCTATGGCAGCGGGGCGACGCTGCTCTCGGCGGGTGGCAGCACGCTGTGCATTCAGGCCATGCTGTCGCTCTACTGCCCCGAAGGCTCTCGTGTGCTCATGACCCGCGCGGCGCACCACGCGGCGGTCAACGCGGCGGCGCTCTTAAATTTGGAGCCGGTGTGGCTTTTCCCTGACGAGATCACCGGCGTGCAAACCCCCGCGCGCATCTCGCCGCAGGCGGTCGAGGCCGCGCTCTCGCAGCACCCCGATGTTTCAGCCGTCTACTTAACCAGCCCCGATTATTTCGGCTCGCTGTGCGACATTGACATGATTGCCGACATCGCCCACCACCACGGCAAGCCGCTGCTCGTGGATAACGCCCACGGCGCGCATCTGATCTTTTTTGAGGGGCTGCACCCGATGGCGCTTGGGGCCGACGCCTGTTGCGATTCTTTACACAAGACGCTGCCCGCGTTGACCAGCGCGGCGCTACTGCACCTCAAGGAGGCCTCCCGCGCCGCCGACGCCCGGCGACGGATGGCGACCTTTGGTT
>DALYYK010000331.1:0-3663 GCA_031983305.1 Candidatus Fimivivens sp.
AACTACGCTTATACCACCATTCTCGGGCACAAGGGCAAGGACGCGCGGGTCGAGGTTATCGCCACCTTTTTACCCAGCGAGGTCGTCGACTCCCTCTCAGCCGCGATGAACAAAATTGCCCTTGAGATCGATTTTCTCACGCTGGAGCCGATCGCCGCGATGAATGCGGTCATCCCCACCGAGCTGCGGCTTTTGAATCTGGCGCTTGTGGATATAGGCGCGGGCACGTCGGATATAGCCCTCTGTGAGGAGGGCAGCGTCACCGCTTATACAATGGCCACCGTGGCGGGCGACGAAATTACCGAGGAAATTATCCGCAAATATCTCGTCGATTTTGCAACGGCGGAGAGTATGAAGCACCTGTTGGGCACGGACACGGCCGAAATTCCCTACAGCGATATCATGGGCTTTGATTATACCGTGCCGCGCGAGGAGCTGCTCCAATCGGTCAGCGGCGCGATCGACACGCTTGGCAGCGTCATCTGTGACAAAATTTTAGAGGCAAATACCCGTCCCCCCGCCGCCGTGTTTCTCGTGGGCGGCGGTAGCAAGATTCCCACGCTTTGCGCGCTCGTTTCGGACAGGTTGGGCATTGACCCGCGCAAGGTCGCGGTCGGCGGCAATAACTTTATGAAGCGCGTCATGACCGCCAATCAAGATTTGCAGGGGCCCGAATACGCCACCCCGCTCGGCATTGCGCTCACCGCGGCCGCAGCCGGTGAGCACCGCGGCTTCTCAGTCACCCTCAACGGCGAAAAGAAGCAGCTCTTCCGCAGCACGGTGATGCCGCTGATGGATGTTCTGCTGCTGTGCGGCTATAAATATGGCGATATCCTGGGCAAAAACGGACGCAGCATCGACTATGTGCTCAACGGCAAGCGCTGCATCGCCCGGGGCGGCCACCTGCAACCCGCCGAGCTGCGTTTAAATGGCGAGCCCGCCAGCATTGCAAGCTCGGTTAAGAGCGGCGACGAAATTGAGGTGGCGCTAGCCCAATGCGGCAAAGACGCCACGCTGAGCATCGACCAGCTGGCACCGCTCAGCGCGCCTGTCACGGTGTATTATCATGGATCGGCCATTGAAGCGGGCTGCTTTGCAACCATCAACGGCCGCCGTGCCGTGCCGGGGCAGCCGATACATAACAAAGACCGGGTCGAGGTTTCGACCATTCACACCCTTGGCGATCTGCTGAACCACCTTGGCGTCAATGACGAAGGCCTACACTTTTTGGTCAACGGCCTGCCCCGCCCTAAAACCTATCGGTTAAAAAACAACGATGCCATTATTGCCTCAACGGCGTCTGCAGCGACGCCGATTGAGCCGTCCGCTGAAAAAATCACATCTGTACAGGCACCCGCACCGCAACCCGCCGTTATCGCGGCTGCTGCCGGAATGCCTGCCGCAGCCGCCTCTTCAGCAGCACACCAAGTCGCTGCGGCGGTAACGCCCGAAGCCCTCGCCGTACCCCAGCCACTGCCCATGCCGGTTGTTCAGGCGCTTGAGGTCACCGTCAACGGCATTAAGCGCACGCTGCCACCCAAGGCAGATGGTGGTATCTATCAGTTTTTGGATATGCTCAATCTGGTGGATATTGACCCGACTAAACCGCAGGGCGATATTGTACTGCTGCATAACGGTAGCAACGCCTCTTATATCGAGCCGGTTCAGAAGGGCGATAAAATCGATATCTATTGGGCAAAGCGCACTTAATTGTATCTCGATGAGATCCTCTAAGCGCCCGGCAACCGGGAATTTATAAATCCCCGAGCCGCATTGATCTGGTCGTAAAATGATTTTTATGTTACGCTTTTTTCAAAAATATGTTACTATACTTACAACAAGCCTTTTATGGTTGGTTATCAATTGATTGCCATGCAGTAATCTTCGGGAGGAACCGTTATGCAGATGAATGTGGTCCGTCAGCCCATTATGGGAGACAACAAAGAGCTGCTCGGATATGAGCTGCTCTATCAGGACAATCGCGCGAGCCTCTATAACCAGGGAGACACCCTGGCCGCCAACGCCATTGAGGGCTTTTTGACCCAATTGGACAGCGATAGCTTTATGGACAGCAAAACCGCTTTTATTCCCTTTACGCCCAATTTGCTGCTGCGCAGGGTTCCGAGAATGTTTAACCCCCATAATCTTGTCATAGAGATTGACGACAGCGCGGCTATCCATCCCGATGCGCTGCGCGAGATTATCAATCTTAAGCGCACCGGCTACCGCATCGCCATGCGGGGCTTTGAGTTCTCTCCCCGCTTTTTTTCGCTTTTGGGCGAGTCGGATTATCTAAAAATTGATATGAATACGTTGGATGAAACGACATCGAGTGCCATTGATATCGCCAAAAGTTTTAAAAAGAAGGTCATCGCCTACAACGTCGATAGCTCCGAGAAATATGAGCAGGCCAAGGCGTTGGGATGCGGCTATTTTCAAGGCACAGCCATCGCGCAAGCCTTCAGCTCAAAGATGAACCGGCTGGACCATTTGCAGAGCAACTTCTTTCAATTGATGATCGCCGTTACGCGCGACGAGCCCGACGTCGATGAGATTTCTATGATTATTTCGCGCGACGTCACGCTGGCATTCTCTTTGATCCGCCTTGTTAACTCGGCTTATTTTGCGCTGCGTAACCGCGTGCGCTCGGTCAAGCAGGCGCTCGTGGTTTTAGGCCTTGGGCAGCTTAAGCAATGGGTCTATCTGCTAAGCTTTAAGCAGAGCGACGGCGATCTTTCCGCCGAGATTATTAAAACCTCTTTCCTGCGCGGCAGCCTGTGCTCCGAGCTTTCTCAGTACGCCACCCGGCTTGATTTGGCAAAGTCGGATGCCTATTTGCTCGGCATGTTCTCAACGCTGGACCTTTTGCTGCATATTCCACTTTCCGAAGCGCTTAAAGAGCTGCCGGTCATCGATGAGATTCGCGAGGCGCTGCTCGACAAAACCGGCCCCGCCGGCACGCTGTATCGTTTGGTGCTCGCTTATGAGGCCGCCGATTGGCCCGCCGTGTCAAAATGCGCTGAGGATCTGGGCCTTGACAGCAACATCGTGGCGCAAAAATATTTAGAGTGCGTCGAGTCGGTCAATTACACCTGGAACAGCCTGCAACGCCCCTTTTCGGAGTAATCATCCGATTACCCTCTCCCCCGGTATATTGCAAAAGGAGCCCTTCGTACATGAAGGGCTCCTTGTTATTAACGGACTATCTCGTGCGAGGGATGCGCCTTAACAGCCAATATGGCCTGTACCAGCGCGGTGGCAACCTGCGCGGCACGTTCCCGCTCGTGCAGATCGCGGATGTCGGCGTCATCCTCAATGACATAGAGCGGTGGCAGCTTATTGAGCGCAATGGCCAGCACGTCTTTGCGGCATCGGTCGCAGGTACAGCACTTGAACTTTTTAAGCGCCGCATCCAGTCGCTTTTCGACAAACGCTTCCATCAGATTGACGAGCGGCAATTCGGTAGCCGAAACCGCCGCGTCTGCCGGATGGGCAGCCTCCTGCACTGGTGCCGGCACAGCCGCTGTCTCAAACTGCGTCGGTATCAACGGCGCTTCGGACGCTAACTCCGGCGATTTTTGAGGTGACGCTTCTATGGCCAAAGGAGCCGGAAAAACAACCTCGACCGGCTTTTGTATGCTGACCTCCAGCGTTGCGACGGCA
>DALYYK010000332.1:0-3643 GCA_031983305.1 Candidatus Fimivivens sp.
ATAAATATATCTTATTAAATTTAGGCCGATACGGCAAAGGGGAGAAGCCGATGAACCTCAAGGAACAGCTTTACGTTTGTACGCTGGCGCAGTGCCAGAGTATTTCAAAGGCGTCTGAAAAGCTCTATATTTCTCAGCCGGCACTGAGCATGTATTTAAATAATCTTGAAAATATGCTGGGCGTCAAGCTTTTTTACCGCAAGGACAAAAAGCTGCTGCCGACCTACGCGGGGCAGTGCTATATCGAGAAGGCTGAGCAGATGCTGCAAATGAAGCAGGCGTTTGATACCGAGCTTTTCGGCATCCGCAACGGGTTGCGCGGACAGCTGCGGCTCGGCGTTCAGCAGCGCCGCGCGCCCTACTTTCTCCCGCCGGTGCTCGCGCGTTTTAAAAAGGAATATCCCGAGGTGCAGGTCGTTATTAAAGATAATATCTACGCCTCGCTTTTCAAGCTGTTCCAAAATGGCGAAATTGACCTGATGATCTGCACCAAGGATGACGACCCGCCCGACTGCGAGGCGCATCTGATCTATCAAGAGCGGCTGCTTGTCATGCTGCCCGAGCAGCATCCGGCCTGCGCTACCGCGCGCGAGCTGCCGGGCCAGCCGTTCCCGATACTCGACCTAAAACAGCTTGACGGCGAGCTATTTTTGCTGCAAACCCAGCAGCAGAGCCTGCGGCACGACTGCGACCGCGCGCTGGCAAGCTGCGGCGTGCTGCCCGGCAACATTGAGGTGATCAGCAGCATCGAATTTTGCATGCAGCTCGTGGCCGAGGGTATGGGCGTCGGCTTTAACCGTGAGGGCTATATCAAATATATCCGCTATGATAAGCCGGTGCGGTATTTTGATTTTGAGCCGCAGCCCCGGCTTTCGTCCTTTGTGGTGGCAAACAAAAAAGGGGCGCCGCTGCCCGGCTATGCCCAGCGCATGATCGCGCTGCTCGTTGAGCAGGGGCAAAACGTCGTCGCCGGTCCGCCGAAAGAGCATGGGTAAAACCAATATAAAATTTCAGGAAATAATTCAGTGATTAAAATAAGTTTTTGTTATGGAGTTCATCAATTATTCATAGTGTACTTCCTTTTTCGACACTGTTATACTCTAGCAAAATGGCCCGAGACTATTTGGGCCTAACGGAGGAGGATATACTTTGGAAAACGCAACGAAGAAGAAAAAGCAGTTTAAAATGCCGCATACCTTTGTCATTGTCGGCATCATCATCCTCGCCGCCGTGGTGATGACGTGGCTCATCCCGGCAGGCAGCTATGTGCGTGTCGAAAACGCGCAGGGCATCAAGGTGGTTGACCCCGAGCAGTTTCGCTTTGTGGACCGCGTTCCGATCAACCCGCTTCAGATTCCCATGTACATTGTCAACGCCTTCACCGCCAACGCCGACCTGTTGTGGGTTGTGCTGTTCTCGGGCGGCGCGTTCCACCTGATTACGCTCTCAGGCGCACTTCAGGCGATTATCGCCAAGGTTGCCAAGCGTTTTTCAGACAAGCTGTATATCTTTATTCCCGTGCTGACCCTCATTTTCGGCCTGATCTGTACGACGCAGGGCGTGAATACCTTCATCGCCTTTGCGCCGGTCATGGTCATGCTGTCGCTGGCGATGGGACTTGACTCGCTTACGGGCGCCGCCATCATCCTGCTCGGTGGCGCGGTCGGCTTCTCGACCGGCACGCTCAACATCTCGACGACGCTCGTCGCGCAGAAGATCGCCGAGCTGCCGCTTTATTCCGGTCTGGAATACCGCGCGTTTTGTTTTGCTGTTTTCTATGTTGTGACCAACATCTATCTGATCCGCTATGCGATGAAGGTCAAGAAAAATCCTGAATTGAGCCCCATGTACGACCTTGATAAGCAAAATGATCTGAACACCGGCGCCGACCTCGACTCGTTTGGCACCATCAACGCCCGCAAGGTGCTGATTCTGCTCGCACTGTTTGCGGCGCTCGCGCTCATCGTCTACGGCTGCATCGTGCTTGGTTGGGATATGGCCGAGACTGCCGCGACCTTTGTCGGCCTGAGCATCGCCGTCGGCTTCATTGCGGGCTTTACCCCCTCCGAGATTTCCAAGCACTTTCTCGAGGGCTGTAAGAAGATGCTGGCTGCGGCTATCATCATCGGTCTTGCGCGCGCCATCGGCACCATTCTGACCGACGGCAAGATTGTTGATACCGTGGTTTATGTGCTAGCGGGCGGACTTTCGGCTGTGCCCGCGCTGTTACAGGGGCCGGCCATGCTGATTGCGAACACGCTGATCAATGTGGTGCTGACCTCCGGCAGCGGACAGGCCGCCGCCGTTATGCCGATCTTTACGCCCTTGGCCGACCTTATCGGCATGACCCGTCAGACCGCCGTGCTGGCGTTTAACTTCGGCGACGGTTTCTGTAACTACATTCTGCCCACCTCGACGGCGCTCATGGGCATCATCAGCGCCTCGAACATCCCCTACGACCGCTGGATGAAATTTATGTGGAAGCTGTTCTTCATCTGGTTGGCCGTCGGCACGGCGCTGATTGTCATAGCGCAGGTCATTCACCTTGGCCCGATGTAACCGCATTTAAGGCCGAAAATTGCTTATAAGCCGCGCCCGGGGTCGGGCGCGCGGAATCTTGCGAACCGGACGAAAGAGGATTACGATCATGAAAGAGACGCTTTTTCTGGCGGTGGACGCCCAGCGTGACAAGCTTGTCCGCATGGCAGACGCCATTTTCGACAACCCCGAGTACGATGGCGAAGAGGTCTTTGCCAGCCGGACGCTGACCGACTATCTGTTGGCTAACGGTTTCGCGGTCGAAACCGGCACGGCGGGCTTTAAGACCGCCTTTCGCGCCGAATATCAATACGGCGACGGCGGGCCGACCATCGGAATTCTATGCGAATATGACGCACTGCGCGGCTTAGGCCACGGCTGCGGCCACCACATGCAGGGCCCCGCCTGTCTGGGTGCGGCGGTCGCGCTGAAAAACACCGTGACCGACAAGCCCTATAAGCTGGTGGTGTACGGCACCCCCGCCGAAGAAACATTTGGCGCAAAGTGCGGCATGCTCGAGCAGGGCTGCTTTAAAGAGCTGGATGTCGCGCTGATGATGCACGGCGGCCCCGACACCTGCACCGATATCAAGTGCATGGCGCTGGCGACCTTTAGCGTGTCGTTCCACGGCAAGGGTGCGCACGCGGCGCTGGCGCCTGAAAAGGGCAAGAGCGCCTTTGATGCGCTGCTTGCGGCCTTTAACGGCATTGAGTTTCTGCGCGAGCACGTGCCCGAGGACGTTAAAATGCACTACACCGTCACGCAGCTGCCCGGCCCGGCCAATGTGGTGCCGGCGGGCGCCACAGGGCAGTTTGCGCTGCGCTCCTTCTCAAAAAAGACGCTCGACGCGGTCATCCTGCGCTTTAAAGAAATTATTCAGGGTGCGTCGCTCATCGCGGGCGTCACCTACGATATGGACGAGGAAAAGTTTTTGTACAACAAGGTTCCGGTGCTTGGACTCAATAAGCTGTTGATGGACAATGCCACGCTGGCCAATGCCCCGCGCCTTGCGCCGCCGCGTGAGCGCACCGGCTCGACCGACTTTGGCAACGTCATGTACGAGGTGCCGGGCAGCTGCATCCGTGTGTCGTTTGTGCCCGCCGGA
>DALYYK010000333.1:0-3642 GCA_031983305.1 Candidatus Fimivivens sp.
CGCCTTGATGTAGACGTCGCCCGGCAGAATGTTGTCGAGCATGACGTTCTTGATAAAATTGCCTCTGTCGTACTTTTCATCATAATACTGCTTAATGCCCGAAACTGCAACCGCCAAAATACCGGCATAGCGCGTGGCCATGTCGTCGGTGCCTTCTACAAAAACCGCAAAATCGGGGCGCTGCCCAGTGCCGAACGGCTTGTAGGTACAACCGTCACGCACAAAGGTGCGACCTTCTCCAAGGTCGAGAGCAAGATATTCTCTTGAGCTGTCCAGCTTGGACAAATCGGAACACGCAACAACGTGGGCGGTGTCGTCAATAACGCCGATCACGCGGTCGATCGAATCTCGCATTTGATGGATGATGCCCTGAAACAGCCGGTTAGACATACAAATCCCCTCTCAATTGTCAAGAATAACAGTACACATAGTTTATTAGTATTCATTTTACATAAAATCTTTCGCATTTGCAACATAAAATCGAATTTATCTTGTAAATAATTGTGGAAATTATGAGATGCCACAGTATTTCGTCCGCTTTTAGTGCACAAAATCTAGTCAGGCATGGCGTTTAAGCGGCTTATTCTCGCGCTTTGCGGCCCGTCCTAGCTGTTGTGTGCCGTGCGCGTCAATTGCCCCACAATGGTTGTTTTTTACTGTCATCGGTGCTATACTTGTTCAATATATGTCAAATCCACACCCCAACGGAGGAATTGCTAATGAAAAAGAAGACGTTTTATATCACGACACCCATTTATTATCCTTCCGATAAGCTGCACATCGGGCACAGCTACTGCACCGTCGCCACCGATGTGATGGCCAGATATAAGCGAATGCGTGGATTTGACGTCATGTTTCTGACCGGCACCGACGAGCACGGCCAGAAGATTGAAGAAAAAGCCGCCGCAGCCGGCGTTACGCCACAGCAATATGTCGATCAGATTGTGGACGGCATCAAAAAGCTCTGGCAGCTCATGAACATCTCAAACGACCGGTTCGTCCGCACGACCGACGACTACCATGTCGAATCGGTGCAGAAGATTTTTAAAGACCTTTTTGATCGCGGAGAAATCTACAAGGGCTCCTATCAAGGCAAATATTGCACCCCTTGCGAATCGTTCTGGACCGAGAGCCAGCTCGTCGACGGCAAATGCCCCGACTGTGGCCGCGCGGTTAAGGACGCCGAGGAGGAGGCCTACTTCTTCCGCCTGTCCAAATACGCCGACCGGCTGATGAAGTTCTATTATGAGGAGAACCCGACCTTTATCGAACCGGTCTCGCGCCTTAATGAGATGGTCAACAACTTTATCAAGCCCGGCCTTGAGGATCTGTGCGTCTCGCGCACCTCGTTCAAATGGGGCATTCCGGTTACGTTTGACCCGGGACACATCGTCTATGTGTGGGTCGACGCGCTCTCTAATTATATCACGGCGCTGGGTTATGGCAATGACCGCTATCACGATTACGAAAAATACTGGCCCGCCGACGTGCATTTTGTCGGCAAGGAGATCACGCGTTTTCACACGATCATCTGGCCGGCTATGCTCATGGCGCTCGAGCTGCCGCTGCCTAAAAAGGTGTTCGGCCACGGCTGGCTGCTGCTTGAAGGCGGTAAAATGTCCAAGTCAAAGGGCAACGTCGTCGACCCCGTCGTGCTTTGCGAGCGTTATGGCGTCGACGCCATCCGCTACTTTTTGCTGCGCGAATTCCCGTTCGGCTCGGACGGCGTCTTTTCAAACGAGGCGCTGATCACCCGCATCAACGCTGATCTGGCTAACGATCTGGGCAACCTCGTGTCGCGTACGCTGTCGATGGGCGAGCGCTATTTCGGCCAGACGCTGCCGCAGGACCGCCGCTTCGTCACCCCCGACGAACAGCTTGTCGCCATGTTAGATAACGTGCGCGAGCAATATTCCAATCTGATGGAGGGCTTCACCTTTCAGTCGGCGCTTGCCGAGGTGTTTAAGGTCATCTCACGCGCCAACAAATATATCGATGAGACCGAGCCGTGGGTGCTGGGTAAAAACCCCGACGAAACCGACCGCCTCGCCGCCGTCATCTATAACCTGCTTGAGACAATCCGCATCTGCGCTGCGCTGCTGGTGCCGTTCATGCCCGACACCTGCGAGAAAATCTTTACGCAGCTGGGCTGCTCTGAGGAGGACCGCAGCTACGAGCGCGCGATTTATTACGCCAACACCAGCTATTGCTTTGATAAAACCTGCAATCTCTTCCCGCGCATCGACCTGAAAAAGGAGCTTGAGCTGTTGGCACAGCACACAGCGGAGCGGGCGGCCGTTACCGCGCCTGCGGATAATAACAGCTGCAATAACAAAGCGCAGGAGCCCAAGGTCGAGGGTATTATCTCAATAGACGATTTTATGAACGTCAAGCTCGTCGTCTCCAAGATCACCGCGTGTATACCAGTGCCTAAGTCGGACAAACTGTTACAGCTGTCTTTAGACGATGGTTCGGGCAAGCCCCGTCAGGTGGTCAGCGGCATTCACACCTGGTATGAGCCCGAGGCGCTCATTGGCAAAAAGGTGGCAGTTGTCGCCAACCTCAAGCCCGCCAAGCTGCGTGGCGTGATGAGCGAGGGTATGATTCTCGCCGCCGATATCGGTGATGCTGCTCGTGTACTGTTTATTGACGACGCCGTTCCCTGCGGCGCGAGGATTCGATAAAGATGGCCTGTTTCTTTGATTCGCATGCCCATTATGACCAAAAACGCTTCGATGACGACCGAGAGGCCGTCATCGCGTCTTTACGGCCCAACGGCGTGGGGGCGGTGCTCAATTCCGCGAGCGACATCGCCTCGAGCGAGGCGGCGCTCTCGCTGGCAAAGCAACATTTCTTTTTCCGCGCGTCCGCCGGGGTGCACCCCCACGCGGCCGCCGAGCTGGACGATGCCGCCCTGCTTAAGATCGAGCAGCTCTGCCGCGCGCCCGAGGTGGTCGCCATCGGCGAAATCGGGCTGGACTACTATTATGATTACGCGCCCAGAGAGGTGCAAAAAGAAGCCTTTCGCCGTCAGCTGGCGCTGGCCCAAGAGCTGGCTTATCCCGTGATCATCCACAGCCGCGACGCGGCACAGGATACCTTTGAGCTTGTCAAGGAATTTCGCCCCCGCGGCGTCGTGCATTGCTTTTCAGGCTCGGCTGAGCTGGCCCGGGAATATGCCGCCATGGGGCTATATCTCGGCTTTACGGGCGCCATTACCTTTCAAAATGCCAAGAAGCCGTTTGCAGCTGCCGCGGCAACACCGTTGTCGCAGCTTTTGATCGAAACCGACTGCCCCTATATGGCGCCAGTGCCTTTTCGGGGACGGCGCAGCGATTCGACTATGCTGTCCGCAACCGCCGCCGTGTTGGCCGCCGCCCAAAACTGTGACGTTGAAACGATTGCGCGCGCAACCTGGCAAAATGCCATGCGCTGCTTCTCGCTGGAAGATTGGAATCCGCAGCCCTGATTGCCTCACTTGGAGCGGCGTTGCAGCGACTTTCGAACCGCTGACACCGGCTATGGGTACCCCACCCCTCAGGGTCCGGTTCGTCACCGTCTGGTATCCGCCCCGGCCCAAGTCAGAAGAATCCCGATTGTTTGAGTACGTTTTGAGCCTTTTGCGCGGCGCATATGCAGGAG
>DALYYK010000334.1:0-3627 GCA_031983305.1 Candidatus Fimivivens sp.
TCGGTGTCGGCGGCTGCCGGTATATTGGCTGCGTCGGATCCCGGAGCGACAGGCTGTGAGAGTTCATCGCTTGGCTCGGCGGCATTGGCCTGCGCTTCGCCGGTCGGCTGCGCCGGTGCGGGATCAGCGGGCAACGGCTTGTCCGCTGACGGGCCCGGCGCAGCGGCAGAAGCCGCCTGACCGGACTGCGTTATTCTGGCGCCAGCCTCGGGGAAGGGCTCGCCACTCGCCGACAGCCGGTTGATGTGCCGCATCAGCGCCTCATCCAGCGCCGAGAACTCGCCCAGTGTTTTAGATTTGCCGATCATCGGGAAATCGTCGCCGCCCGCCGCCATAAAATCGTTGGTGGCGACAACGTATTCCGCGGCAATATCAAGCGGCTTGTCATCAATCATCACATTTTTGACCCGTCCGCCCGCGGGTGCAGCGCAATCAACGGTAAAGGTCAGCCCCGAGACCTGCAAAAACGCGCCGTTTTCTTCGGGCAGCACTTTGACCGCGTTCTCTAAGACCGCGCGAAGATTCGAGCCGTTGATCTTTTTAGTCACAATGTAATTGCCAAAGGGTAGCACATCCAGAATATGGCCCTTGGTGATGTCGCCCGCGGCAATCGAGGTGCGGATGGCGCCGCCGTTGAGCAGCGCAAGCTGCGCACCCGATTCGGCACGCATAGCGTCGGTGATGAGATTGCCCAGATTGGTTTCACCGGTGCGCACCGCCGCCCGCTCGCCGTTAAGCGCTACCGGCGTCTGACCCAACACCTGTGAAAGAAGCTGCAGCCGATTAAGATTAATCTCCTCAATCTTCGCGTCAATGGCGGGGTCGGACAGTCCTTGCAGACGGGGGTCTCCCGCCTTGATGACCTCAGCCGTTGCCGAACGGGTGGCGTGATCAAGCGTGACGACGCCGACCGCCTTCATATATTCGCCCGACGAAACAATCAGCGTGTTCCCCACCCTTTTGCCCTGCTCAAGCAGCGTGTGGCTGTGGCCGTCGACAATCAGGTCGATGCCCGCGACCGCTTTTGCCACCCCCTCAGAGGTATAGGCGCTGCTGTTGTTGAGGCCCAGATGGCAGAGCGCAATGATATAATCGACCTCGGCAGCCTTGAGCACGCTGACCGCCTCGGCTGCGGCTGCATACGGGTCGTAGAATTCGAGCGTCTCAATGTTGATCGGGTTGGTCTTATACGCTGTTTCAGGCGTCGAAAGCCCGAACACACCGATCTTGATATTCTCGCGCTGAATTACAGCGTAGCCGTCGAGCAGCTTTTTATCGGTACCTTTTTTGATAATATTGGCCGAAAGCATCGGCATCGGCGTCTGAAAAGAGAGCCCGACCAAGTGGTCGCCGCCGTAATTAAAATCATGGTTGCCGGGGGTCATCGCATCATAGCCCGCCATGGTCATTAAATCGAGGATGCTCTTGCCCTGATCCAGCGTTGCAAAGGCGGTGCCATGCAGCGTGTCGCCCGCGTCGAGCAGCACAACATTCATGCCCTGCGCCTTATAGCGGTCTTTTAGCGCCTTTAAGGCACTGATGCCCACGCTTTGCTCGGTGCCGACGATTCTTCCGTGCGTATCGTTGGTATGCAGAATAACCGTCTTGCCCTCTTTAGAAATGGCGTGCGCCGCCCCCTGAACGGTTTTTGCGCCGCACGCGGCACAAAGCAAAATGAGCGCAGCCGCCAGCAGCAGCGCTGTTATCTTTTTATAAATCATGTCAAGCCCTCACCAGCCCTCTTCTATCTTTCAACCCGAAGCCTTTTCATCCTCATTGTAGCCTAAGTTGGGATAAAAATCAATAAATGCTGCCTAATTGCTGTTAACCATACCCGGCACTTTTCAGCGCAAAAACCAATGCAACAATGAAAAATTTGTATATGCTGCGGCGGTTATAAAAAATATAGGGTGGAGGCTGCGTTCCCTCCACTTTTTTAGTGCGGGATAGTCGCCCCTTCGGCGTCCGGTCCGCTGTGTTTTTTCCGGGTGCTTTTTTGTGCGCTTTCTCAGTGGATCTAACCCCGCATCGGTGCTTAAAAACAGCCAGTGCAGAGCTTGACCGCAGCGTTTGCGCCGTCGAACACAAATCAGTCCGCCGCATAAGCTGATTATAAAGCCAATACGCATGCCGCCGGAAGATAGGCAGTAACAAGCATGCCCTGATCCGCCGCAGCAATCACGTTGCCGGATGGGGCACCCGGACGCATGAATCATTGATCTGGGAGGACACGCGATGTTTTGGATAACCATTGTGCTGTTTGCCGTAGCAGCCTGCGCGGACAGCTTTGTGATCGGGTTTAATTACGGGGTAAAGGGCGTTCGCATCAGCACTATTGCCAACAGCTTTCTATCGCTGATCTGCCTCGTCGGAACCTTTTTATCCATGCTGCTTGGGAGATTTTCAGGATATTATTTGGATCCCGCCGCGACCGACGCGATTGGCGGGCTGATATTTGTTCTTCTGGGCCTTTGGATGCTCAAGGGTTCTCTAAGTGCGCCCAAATTGCAGCAGCGCACGCGTGAGTACAGCGAGAACCCCGAGCTTGTTGACAAGGATCAATCCAGCGTGATTGAGCTCCGGGAGTCGCTTCTCATCGGGCTTATTCTATGTCTAAATAATATAGGGCTCGGTATTGGTGCCGGAATGGCGCACATCTCGATGATTATGGCACCGCTGGTCAGCGCTCTGTTCAGCTTTGTATTTATCTGGTCGGGCTGCGCCATAGGCAAGCGCATCACCAGCCGGTTGTTTTCAAGGGTACTTGAAATTGTTGGGGCGATGCTGATCGTGGTGCTCGGAATCAAGGAACTGACAGCCTTTTTATTTAAAAATGTTGTAGGTTAATTTGCATATTGCCAACAGACGTATCCTTATTTAAAAGACTGCTTACGGGTATCTTTTATATTGCGCGTTGATTAATCGGTACATGAAAGTAGTGAAACAATTTTGCGCCCGGCAAAGAAGATAACCCGTCCAATCCGCCGACCGTCAGGACGCATATGGCACCAACGGCACACAGACTGCCGCGCCTAATAATCTTCGATTAGGAATCTAACAGTTTGGTGCAGAAGTGCAAGAAATAGGAAAGCAACCGCTCCCATTAGCGGCCAGACGCAAGCAAAACAGAAAATAGAGCGTCAAGGTGTCGCTTATTTATTGAAATACAGCGCTAAGTCAATACTTTGGCATTCAATACAAAAAGGACTCCCTGCGTACAGGGAGTCCTTTTGCAATTGTTAAGCCTTAAGCGTTAACGCCGATGACAACGCCCGAACCAACGGTTCTGCCGCCTTCACGGATAGCGAAACGGAGGCCCGGCTCAATCGCGATGGGGGTGATCAGCTCAACATCGATCTCGATGTTGTCGCCGGGCATGCACATCTCGACATCCTTGGGCAGCTCGATAACGCCTGTAACGTCAGTCGTTCTGAAATAGAACTGCGGACGATAGTTGTTAAAGAAGGGGGTGTGGCGGCCGCCCTCAGACTGCTTGAGAACGTAAACCTGACCACGGAACTTGGTGTGGGGCTGAATGGAGCCGGGCTTGCACAGAACCTGGCCGCGCTCGATGTCAGTTCTCTGAACACCGCGCAGCAGTGCGCCGACATTGTCGCCAGCCTCGGC
>DALYYK010000335.1:0-3609 GCA_031983305.1 Candidatus Fimivivens sp.
GTTGGGCCAAAATATTCTGCATCAGGTGTTGGGCTGCCTCAAGGCGCGCCAAACGGTTCGGTGCCTCCGGCTGCACCGCAGCATCTGCACGCTGTAAGACCACAAGATGCGCCAGAGCGGCGGCGCCATGCTTTGACATCAGTCGTTTCATCGTGACTCGATCGGCCCTATCGAGTGGCAGAACCTGATGCCGCACAAGGAATAAGATATGTTCCCTGACCGCGTTGCTAAATTTCAAGCGCCTTAGAACATCGTTAACCAACACGGCGCTTTGTGCCGCATAATCAAGAAATTGTCCGTCATCCTCAACACACAGCGGCCTGCCAAGGACATGAAGCAGCAGCGCAGCTCTGACCGGCAGCTCGGGCGGGGCGGCCCCTACCGCACGGGCGGTATGGGTATATGCGTCATAACCCTGCGCATCTTTGCGCGCTATAAGTCCCGACAGGGGCCGTAGTTCGGGCAAAACGGCAAATATGACCGTGCGGTATTGTAGCAACACCCGCGTGCAGTCGGGCGCGCAGAGCAACTTCTCAAGCTCGCCACGCACCCGCTCAGCTGAGAGCGCAGCGAGCTTTTCGATTTGACGCAGCATGCCGCTCTCGGTCTGTGGCTCGATCGAAAACCGCAGCACCGCCGCAAAGCGCAGCGCGCGCAGAATGCGCAGGGCATCCTCGTTAAAGCGGCAATCCGGCGTGCCGATGGCGCGTATGACGCCCGCGAACAAATCCTCCCGCCCGCCAAACAGGTCTATGATGCCGCCATCCTCCCCCAGGCACATCGCGTTGATCGTAAAATCGCGGCGCGCGAGATCATCGGCCAGCGCGCGAGAGAAACGGACGCTGTCCGGCCGCCTGCCGTCGGAATAAGATCCATCCTGCCTGAAAGTGGTCACCTCGACGGGTGTGCGGTCAAGCATGACCGTCACCGTTCCATGCTTTGCGGCGCTTTGCCCGATCTCGAGCGCCCGAAGACCCGAAAAAGCCGCCAGCATTTCCGCCGGTGTGGCCGAGGTGGCAATATCCCAGTCGTGCGGCGTCTTGCCCAACAGCAGGTCGCGCACACAGCCGCCGACCGGCACCGCGCGAAAACCCGCCTCGCGCAGACAACCAAGTACCATGCGTATATTTTCGGGAATGTGAAATTGCATTGTTTCCCTCCGCTTTCAGGTCATAATAGCCACAAAGCAGCTATTAGATATACAACGGCCCGCCCATTTCAAAACGCGTGCCCTTTTAACGCATGACTATCCCATTTGCTTATCCATAATATCAATAGTATAACACGCCGGTCAAGCGCCACCTTGACATCGGCCTTAAATAGGCCTATAGTTATGCAGGAAATTATTTTAAAGGAGTCTTCATGAATGAGCACAGAATGCAACCACGATTGCGGCAGCTGTTCGGCCAGCTGCGGCGAGCGTCAGAATAATCAAAGCCTGCTTGCGCCGCTGCACCCGCAAAGCCGCGTCAAAAAGGTAATCGCCGTTGTCAGCGGCAAGGGCGGCGTGGGCAAAAGCCTTGTAACAGCGCTGATGGCCTGCGAAATGAACCGGCGCGGCGCGCATGTCGGCGTGCTCGACGCCGATATCACGGGTCCCTCGGCCCCGCACGCGTTTGGCATTACGCAAAAAGCCACGACCGATGGAAACGTCATCATGCCGGTGAAATCGGCGGGCGGCATCGACGTCATCAGCATCAACCTGCTGCTTGAAAACGACGCCGACCCCGTCGTCTGGCGCGGCCCCGTCATTGCAAGCGTTGTCAAGCAGTTCTGGGGCGATGTGCTCTGGCAGGATATCGACTACATGTTTATCGACATGCCGCCCGGAACCGGCGATGTACCGCTGACGGTGTTCCAGTCGATCCCGGTCAACGGCATCATTGTTGTCACCTCGCCGCAGGACGTCGTCTCGATGATTGTCGAAAAGGCGATGCGCATGGCCGAGATGATGAACATTCCGGTGCTGGGACTGGTGGAAAACATGAGCTATGTCGAATGCCCCGACTGCGGCAAGCGTTTTTCGATCTTCGGCGAGAGCAAGCTTGCCGATATTGCCGCGCAGCATCAAACCCGCATTTTAGGCCGGCTGCCGATCAGGCCCGAGATTGCCGCCGCGGTCGACGCCGGCGCGATTGAGGGCATCCCCGGCGGGGACTGGCTGGCGCTGGCGGCCAACGCCGTCGCCGCGCTGTAGCGCAATAAACGCAACGCAAAAAGGCTGCAAACGCAGCCTTTTTTAAATACATCTTATTTTAAGTTATTAAACGATCGAATATCGCACAAACTAAAAACGAACGGTGAAACCGTTCGTTTTTTGTTTAGCCTATTTTATTCAGCTTGTTGGCCAGTGCGGACTTCTTGCGGGAAGCTGTATTCTTGTGAATAATTCCCTTAGCGGCGGCCTGATCGACAAGCTTAATGGCATTGCGAACAACCTCGGCGCTGTTTTCAGCACCCTCTGCGAGAGAAAGCTCCGCTTTCTTCACGGTGGATCTCAGACGGGATTTCTGAGCCTTGTTGAGCTCGGTTTTTGCTGCAATAACCTTAACTCTCTTTTTCGCGGATTTGATGTTAGGCATCGTTACACCTCCTTACTATCGCAGTACAGTACAAGTTATATTATCATTATTTGCGTAAAAAAGCAACTATTTTCATAATTTTTTTGATGGGAAGAATTATTTATGCCAAAATCAACGGGTTTTCGCACCGATCTTGCGCTTGAAGCAACCGACACTGGCGACGGGAAGCTGCCCTCGGGCGTGTCGGTCTCAGAAAAAACGACGCACGACGTTAAAGTTACCACCGTCTGCATCGAAACACCGCAGGCCGTGCGGCGGCTGGGCCGCCCCGCCGGAACCTATCTGACCTTTGAGGGCGAGCTGACCCACGCGCAGACATTCATCAATCTTTTGTCCGACGCGCTTGATGAGCTGCTGCCCGATGGGCCGGTGCTGGTGGTGGGCTTGGGCAATCGCGAGATCACGCCCGATTCGCTGGGCCCCGACGTGGCACAGCAGGTGTTCGCCACCTATCATTTTTCGACTGAACAGCTTGAGAGCCTCGGTCTCCAAAACCTGCGCAAGGTTTGCGCGCTCGCCCCCGGCGTGATGGGCCAGACCGGTTTTGAGGCCGCCAGTCTGGTGGCCGCCGCGCTTAAAACGCTGCCGTTTTCGGCCGTTGTCGCGGTCGATGCGCTGTCGGCGCGCTCGGCCACGCGTCTGGGGCGGACGATACAGCTTTCGACCGCGGGCATCTCGCCCGGCTCGGGCGTGTTAAACGCGCGCGCCGAGCTTTCAAGCCAGTCGCTGGGCGTGCCGGTCTTTTCGCTGGGCATTCCCACCGTGGTGGACGCCGCGACGCTGCTAAACGACCTTTGCCCTGAATGCAATAACGACGAAGCCACGCAAGCGATGATGGTGACCCCGCGCGACATCGACCAGATCATCGCGCAGGGCGCGCGCATTGTCGCGATGGCATTGAACCGCGCGCTGCAACCGGCGCTGACCCAGCGGGATATTGCCGCGCTGATGAGCTAGAGCGCTTTTTTCTCCTGCATACTTCGTCACCTCCACGAATAAAATGGATTGATGACAATACGGAGGGCTT
>DALYYK010000336.1:0-3606 GCA_031983305.1 Candidatus Fimivivens sp.
GCTGACCAACCAGGCCATCGAAGAAGTGCTGTCGCGTCAAGATTATATCCGAAGTATCCCCAAGGGGCCGGGCAGCTTCTCCTCCTTTAGCGGCTGGCTGCCCCTTGTCCGGGAGGGTATCCGGCTTTACCGGCGCAACGACCCCGCCGATATTGACCGTTATATCGATCGCATGCAGCGTCGCGTTGCCCAGTTGAAAGAGCGGTTGGAGCCTCTTTCCGGAATGGCGGCCATCGACGCGATTCTCGAAGATCAAAAGCAGCTTTCTGAAATCATTTACGACGCCTCCGGCTTTGGCATGGTGCTCGCCACCCAGCTTGTTATCCGCAAAATCGACGCCATGGGCAAAGCACTCACGGGCGAGGAGAACCTCAGCAACCGCCTGTCAAAATCGGTGGCGCACAACCCCACGTCCGAGATGGGGCTCGCCCTCAGCGAGGTGGCAGATTTGGCGCGCGCGCATCCGGCGGTCGTGCGATATCTCGAGGCGGCCGGAGAGTCCTTCCGAATGGAGGCTCTGCGCCAAGTGGCGGGCGGCGGCGCTGTGGCGGACGCTTTTGAGGATTTCCTGCGGCAATACGGCATGCGGGCCACCGGCGAGATTGATATCTCTAAGACCCGCTTTCGCGAAAATCCCGCCGAGCTGGTGGGGACGATTCTCACGAACATCCGCACGCTGCCAAAGGGGCACGGTAAAGCCTCCTTTGAACAGGGCCGACTGGAGATGGAGACGCTTACCGAGGAACTGACGGCACTGGCAAAACAAAAGCTGGGTATTCGCCAGGCAAAGAAGCTGCGCCGCTACATCTCCTTTTTCCGCAATTACGTGGGCACGCGCGAGTACCCCAAATATTTCTGGATCTGCCGCTACGACCTATACAAAAAGGCGATTATGCGGGAGGCCAAGCGCCTCACCGAGCAAGGCGTCCTGCGAGCGCCCGACGATATCTTCTACCTGTACCTCGAAGAATTGCGAGAGGCCGTCCAAACCGGCCGTGTGAATGATGCGGATATCGCCCGCCGCAAAAAGGATTATAGCCACTTTGCAAACCTCACTCCGCCGCGGGTTATGTTTTCGGACGGCGAGGTGCCGGAGATGGTTTACCAAAGGTCTATTCCGGCCGGGGCGCTGCCGGGACTGGGGGTATCCTCCGGCATAATCGAGGGCCGTGCCCGCGTGATTCGATCCATTGAGAACGCGGTTATGGAAAAAGGTGATATTCTGGTGACCTCCTTCACCGATCCCAGCTGGACGCCGGTGTTCGTCTCAATCGCGGGGCTGGTCACCGAGGTGGGCGGCATGATGACCCACGGCGCGGTCATCACCCGGGAATACGGCCTGCCCGCCGTGGTGGGTGTTGTTGGCGCAACCAGACGCATCCGGGACGGCGACCGCATTCGGGTCAACGGTGACGCGGGCTATGTGGAAATTCTCTGAGCCAGGAGAAACATGCGCGGCGAATGTGAGTTAACGGCCGCCCCGACCGGTTCTCTCCATTTTCAATGCGCAACCGGAAAGGACAGCGGACTCGGCCGTATCCTAAAAGCACGGGCAGGGGTGAAAGCGAATTAATCCCGCCGTGGCAATGAGCAAATGCATGCACGCCGTCGGGCAACTTCTTCATATACAAAGAAAAAGCCGCCGTCACAGTCGTACTGAGGACGGCGGTTTTAGGTGTGGGTTGCATAAGAGATACACATCAATATTGTCAGCCACCGCTTTAAACAACAGCAGCCGTTCCAAAACAGCGCGTTGGGAGCGGCGGCCAAAAACATATGCATATGCGCCATAACAAATGCGGTTTATACGCCGGCATAGCAACCGCTCATTCTGAATAACTTAGCCTGTTAGTTTGAGCGCGCCTTCTTTCTTTAATGTATTTTTTGTGGTAGTATAAAGAAGAACTGTTATCATGGAAGAGGGCTGGATTATGGAAAGCTACACCCAAGAAGAGCTAGCCGAAGCGCTCCGTGCCATAAATTCTATTATCCATAAGTGTGAAAAGGCACAAGAGAAATTCCCGGAGGGGAACACACACCACACCCTGCTGCGAAACCGATTAAGAGCAATGTATATTTCAAAAGCACTGATTACAGCGGCGCTGTCTGAAGCAGCGCGAGCCGCAGAGCCGCAGACATTGATAGACGAGAGCGATGATTCCGGGCTGCTGCTTTTAAATTTGAATTTGCTGCATACCACAGATTCAGGTGCTCAACGCATCCGAAAGAACCTGTGCTTGGATACAGAGGATGTGGTCGGCTGGTGCATGGAAACAATCAAGGCCCCAAACGCAAAGATTACACGAAAGGGCAAGAATTGGTACATTGTCTTAGAGCGCTGCGAAATTACCGTAAATGCCCGAAGCTATACCATCATCACAGCCCATATACGAACTAAAAAGAAGCATGGCGGCCAGTAAAATGGCTGTCATGCTTTTCATCTCATTATCATAGCTGTATTTTCTGCGCCTGTAAGCGCATCGCCTGCAATTTGTTCTTCCAGTACGGCGATGGAGGTTGTTGCCAGAAAGCTTACACTTATTATCTGCACGTGGTATGATGGAATGACCCATACAGATTGATCCAGCTTTGTGTGATATTCCATTCATACGAAGCTATAAAAGCCAGTCTTTTTGCTATATCGCAATCATCCAAAGGAGGTAGAATATGACCTTACAGCAGCTAAAATATGTGATTCAAATTGCCCAGTCCGGCTCAATCAGCACAGCGGCGCAGGCGCTGTTTGTCACCCAGCCCAGCCTCTCCAAGGCGATTTCTGAGCTGGAGAAGGAGATGGGTATCACCATCTTCTGCCGCAGCAACCGGGGCGTGTATCTGTCGGAGGACGGCACGCGCTTCTTATCCTACGCGCGGCAGGTGGTGGAGCAGAGCGCGCTCTTGGAGCAGCAGTATAAATCCGGCGCGCCGGTGCGCCGGGTGTTTGCCATCTCGGCGCAGCACTATGCCTTTGTCGTCAACGCCTTTGTAGAGCTGGTAAAGGAATATGGCGAGAATCAATATGAATTCACGCTACGCGAAGCCCGCACCTATGACATCATTGAGGATGTGCGCACGCTGCGAAGCGAGCTGGGAATCCTGTATTTGAGCCACTTCAACCGCGAGGTTATGCTGCGGATTCTCCAAAATGCCGATGTGCAGTTCGTGTCGCTGTTTACGGCAAGGCCCCATGTGTTTGTCAGCAGAAATAATCCCCTGTCGCGCAAGATGCGCATCACGCCCGACGCGCTGAAGGCTTATCCGCGTCTGACCTATGAGCAGGGGATCAACAACGCTTTTTATTTCTCCGAGGAGTTGCACAGCACGATGGAGAGCCCCAAGAATATCGTGGTTACTGACCGGGCCACCCTGTTCAATTTGCTGATCGGCCTTAATGGCTATACCATCTCCTCGGGTATTCTGAGCAGTGACTTGAACGGAACCGAGATCGTTGCGGTTCCGCTTGAAAGCGACGAGGTCATGGAGATTGGCTATATCCATGTATCCGACCGCCCGATCAGCCACATCAGCCAGCGCTATTTGTCGCATCTACAGACCTATATCGCGCAGTATCGCGCTTTGATATAGACAAAAGCAATAGCGGGTGCG
>DALYYK010000337.1:0-3603 GCA_031983305.1 Candidatus Fimivivens sp.
GGCAGAAAAGGCCGTACCAAAAGAAGCATAACGAATAGAAGCAAAGCCTGATGAAATCGACGCCTGCCGTGTCGGTCTTGTCAGGCTTTATATTTTTCCCCAAAAGGAGGTGCGAGCATGGCTTTTCGCTTTTGGAGCGAAGCGACATCCTGCCGCTTGCGGCAGGGAAAACTATATCGCAAGCTGTTAAAGTTTGTGATATAGGCAGGAATAGGCGAGTAGCACACTCGCCGGAAAACGGCTTGCAGGCAAAGCCTGCAACGGAAATCCGAGGGGTGTCAGGGAACCCCTTTGGACTGTCGATTTAACAACCGGAAAAGAGGTGTAAAATGAAACCCTATACGACCATTCAACTCAATGTGAAGGTAACGGATACTACCGCTGACCAGATTAAGCGGCTGGCCGCCTTCAACCAAATTACTGTTGCCGAGCAGCTCCGCCGTTTTATTGAGGAAGGGCTGTCAGTGAACGGCAACGCCCAGCATATCGACCTGATTGCCAGCATCATCAGGCAGGAATTAATGGCCATTTACCACCCTGCTGACATTCAGCATTTGGTGGTCAGTTCGTTGGAGGAAACCCTGAGAAAATTTGAGAACACCCAACGGAAAAGCGGAAAGGCATCCGCCGCCGGATACTTCCTGCTGCTCAAGGTACTGATGTACCTGACCGGGCAGCTTAGCGTGGAGGACTTCACCCGCATGGCGGAACAGGCCGGGCAGATGGGCGTGGCATTTATGAAGCAGAACAACCAGACCGTCAACGATATTTTGCGGGACGGTGAATATGCCTGCGGCACGGCAAGCGGTAATCTGTAAACTATGAAATCGAAAGAAGCGCCTGAACAGGCTTAAAATATATATTTCACTATTATTTTCAAGAAGGGAGAGCGTATATGAAAAGCCTTGGTCAATCTGATGTGAGGATTGCCGAAGGCGACAAAGAGAAGCGAAAAATTGAAATCGGTGGGGTGACTTATCTTGTAACCGCATATTACAAGGAGCAAAGTGATATGACTGCTGCGGATAAGGTTGCCCGTTTAATTGAAAAGGAGATAGAAACGGCATAGAGAGTCGATTTTGTCTGGACGCGCAGAGCGATTCCGGGTAAAATGGATTCATACAATTTATTCGGAATCGTTTTGGCTGTAAGGAAGAAAGGAGTATTTGATGTTACAGCAAAACGAGAAAATCACGGCTCTCTATTGCCGTTTGAGTCAAGAGGATGAGCTTGCGGGCGAGTCCGGCAGTATCCAGCACCAAAAGCAGATATTAAGGGAATACGCAGAAAAGAATGGCTTTCCCAACCCCAAAATATGGGCAGATGATGGGTATTCGGGTGTTACCTTTGACCGCCCTGCCTACAACGAAATGATGGCAGAGGTGGAAGCCGGAAATGTGTCCACCATCATTGTAAAAGACCACTCACGGCTTGGCAGAAACCGCCTTGTGATGGGCTATCTCATTGAGGAAAAATTGCCTGACTACGGTGTGAGGTATATCGCCGTCAATGATGCCATTGACACCGAAAAAGGGATGGATGATACCCTTCCGCTGCGTGACCTGTTCAACGAGTGGCATGCCAGAGATACCAGCAAAAAGGTCAGAGCCATCAAGATGGCAAGTGCCCATCGTGGGGAACGAATTGGTACCCACCCGCCCTATGGTTACAAAAAAGACCCGGACAACCCTAAGTGCATTGTCCCCAATGAGGATACCGCACCTGTGGTACAGCACATCTTTACCCTTTGTGCCAGCGGATTAGGTCCCAGTAAGATTGCACGGATTCTGCGGGAGGAACAAGTCTTGACCCCACAGGCGTATATTCTCAAATGCAAGGATGAAGCCGTTTTTTCGCCCTATGGGGGAAAATCCTATGCGTGGCCGGAAAAGACTGTGGCTAAAATTTTAGAGCATGAGGAATATATCGGAACTTTGGTAAACTGCCGCACATTCGCTCCATCGTTCAAAAGCAAGAAAAAGAAGAAAAATCCGCCGGAAAAATGGCTGCGGTTTGAAAATACCCATGAACCGATTGTAGACCGAGAAACATGGGATATTGTGCAGAGGGTGCGGCAGGGCAAGCGCCGTCCCAACCGCTTGGGTGAGCAGGATATTCTTTCCGGGCTGATTTACTGCCGCGACTGTGGAACAAAGCTCTACGTCAGCCGCTGCGGCGGGTGGGAGGAAGAACGCTATGTCTACATATGCGGCAAATATCACCACCATAAAGAGGACTGCACCCCCCACACCATCAAGGCGGTGGCTCTGCGTCAGATCGTGTTGGCGGAGATACAGAGCATGACGATGGAGGCAAATACACATCGGGAAGCCTTCCTGAAACGGGCGATGGAAAAGCACAGCAGCCAGCTTAAAAAAGACATGGCGGCGCAAACTCGTGAGCTGGAAAAGGCCCGGAGGCGCTTGGATGAGGTGGATAAGCTGTTTCGGAAAGCCTTTGAACAAATGGCACTGGAACATCTCTCAGAACAGCAATTTCATATGCTGACAGGCGGCTATGAAGCGGAAAAGCTGGAGCTTTCCAAACGAGCAGCAGAACTGGAACAAGCCATCAGCGGCGCAAAGGACAAGATGCTAAATGCCGATCGTTTTCTGAAAATTGTGGATAAGTACACCGATATTCAGGAACTGACTCCGGAGCTGGTGCGGGAGTTTATTGAAAAAATCGTTGTCCATGACCGCAGTGAGCCGTGGAAGAAGAAAAACTATACCCAACAGGTTGATGTGTATTTCAACTTTGTAGGGAAAGTTTAAGGCAAGAGAAAAGCCGCAGGACTTCAAAATCCTGCGGCAAATCTCAAAAACTGAAAACATCCCTATTGGTGTTCCCCCAAGGTGGGACGCTGTTTTTTATACCCTTGCAATATTTACCAGGTCTCCACGCCACTATATTAATAACAATACGCCTTTTGACAGACCGCCGGAGGTATGACAGCATGAAGAAAACAGATGATTTAAGAACCCTTAAACGCTCGGCGCTTAGAAAACGGCTCGGGGAATGCGTCTATGCACTTTTGCGCTATCTGCTGTGGCTCTCGCCCAAATATCGGTTTGCCAAAGCGCGCGACCCTAAGACGCCGCTGCCTTTTTTGCATGCCCAGCATCAAACGGTGCTGCTGCGTCAACTCAAAGATGTCGACATGCAGCTTCAGCACAATAAGATCATCAATCTGCGGCTGGCCGCCGAGCGGCTTGATGGCATTCTGCTTCGCCCCGGAGAAACGCTGAGCTTCTGGCGGCTGATCGGCAAGCCGACCCGCGCCAAGGGCTATGTCGACGGCATGGTGCTTTGCTGCGGCAAGGTCACGGCCGGGGTAGGCGGCGGGCTGTGCCAGCTCTCAAACCTGCTGTATTGGATCACGCTGCACACGCCGCTGACCGTCGTCGAGCGGCACCGCCACGGGTACGACGTTTTCCCCGACGCCAACCGCATCCAACCGTTTGGCAGCGGCGCGACCTGTTTTTATCCCCATGGCGATCTGATGATCACCAACCGCACCGGCGATACCTTTGCGCTGTCGGGCAGCGTCGTCAAGCACTACCTACACGCGGCCTGGCGCTTGGACACGTGCCCGTTCTTCTG
>DALYYK010000338.1:0-3597 GCA_031983305.1 Candidatus Fimivivens sp.
TTGTCATCTGAGAGCAAAATTTGCCGCGTGTCTACCCGAGGCGGATCAACCAGCATCTCAAAACAAAGCGTTTCGTCGTCGCAGCGCAGCATGCTGCGGCTGTCGAGCTGCATACCGCCGCTGCCGGACAGCAGCAGCGCGTCAACCAGCGCCAGCCGGTCAGCGTCGTAGCGCTGCCCCGCGTCAACCAGCAGCGCTTTATAGCAGCGCAGCCGCACCGGTTTTGGGCGCTCTGACAGCGCCGCGCGCGACCAGCGCTTCTGCCGCGGCAAAAACCGGGCTAAGCGCCCGGCCCAACCGGGCAACGCGGGCGGCATGTCAGGTAATGCCGCGTCATTTAACGCCTGTTCGGCCAGTTGCCCCAGCAGCGCCTTGTCGGCGCGCAGCGCGTCGGTCGTACGGCGCGCCGCCTGCTCAAAGGAAGGATTGAGCGCTTTTAACAGCGGCATCAGCTCATGGCGGACGCGGTTTCGCTTATAGTCGTTGGTCAGGTTGGTCGAGTCGGTGACAAAATCCTGCCCGAGTGCTTTTAGATAGTCCTCAACCTCAGCACGGGTGCGGTTGATCAGCGGGCGAATGATATTGTCTCTGACGGGTGGAATGCCGCACAGCCCCTCGAGCGCCGCGCCGCGCGTAAGGTTTAGCAGCAGCGTTTCGGCGTTATCCGACAGCGTATGCGCCGTCGCGATTTTAGCGTCTGGATTCAAATTTAGGCTTTGCAGTGCGTCATAGCGTAAAATACGCGCACCCTCTTCAGTTGCACAACGGTGTTGGGCACAGTAACCCGCGACATCGACGCTTTTGATCACTAGCGGGATGTCCAGCCGGTTGCACAGCGTCTGACAAAAGTGTGCGTCGCGCAGGCTCTCTTCCCCGCGCAGGTTGTGGTTGATATGGCAGGCCGACAGCACGATACCGAGCGTCTCCCGCAATTTTAGCAAAACGCAAAGCAGGGCAACCGAATCCGCACCGCCGGAAAGTCCGACAATGACGCTATCGCCCTGCTTGAGCATATGGTGCTGCCATATCGTTTGTAAAACGCTATCCATCATCCCGTGTAAGCTCCGGTGTTGTGAAAGTCGTATGCGCGCCGTCCCAGCCGAATTTGACGCTGCCGGTGGTGCCATGGCGGTTCTTGGCCACGATGCACTCGGCCTCGCCCTGCGGCACGTTCGGGTCGTTTTTCGCGTAGTAGGCCGCGCGGTAAAGCATCATGACAATGTCGGCGTCCTGCTCGATAGAGCCGGATTCGCGCAGGTCGGAGAGCATTGGCCGCCGATCGGTACGCGTTTCGGGTCCACGCGAGAGCTGCGACAGCACGATGACCGGCACGTTGAATTCCTTGGCCATGATTTTAAGTGAACGCGTCATCTCCGAAACCTCTTGAACGCGGTTTTCGCTGCGGCGTTTGCTGCCGTCGCCACCGGTCATGAGCTGGAGATAATCGATAACAACCAGCGAAACGTCGCGCAGCCGACGCAGCTTGCCCTTCATTTCGCCGATATGTATGCCCGCAGTGTCGTCGAGATAAATGGGCAGCGGGGTCAGCCGCTGGGTCGCGACGGCGATCTTCTCCCAGTCCTCGAGCGAGATATTGCCCTTGTGCAGATTCTCGGAGGCGATTAACCCCTCGGAGGAGATCAGACGCTCGACGAGCTGCTCATTGCTCATTTCGAGTGAGAAAATCGCGACCTTGCGTTTTTGCTTGGCGACATTCATCGCAATGTTGAGCGCAAAGGCGGTTTTACCCATGCCGGGACGGGCCGCCAAAACCAACAGATCGGATTTGTTCAGACCCATGATCACGTTATCGAGCAGCGGGTAACCGGTCGGAATGCCGACATACTGCTCGCGATCCTCACCGCTTAACCGCTGCAAACGATCATAGGTTCCCGCGATAACGTCCTTGATATGCGTAAAGCCGGAGGAATCCCGGCCCTGACGCAGATCGTATATCCCCTGCTCAGCCATATCCATGAGCAGGTTGGCGTCGGTGTTCCCCTCGCGAGAGGCCCCAACGACCTGCTCAAAGGTCGAGATCAGGCTGCGCAGATAATATTTCTCGCGGACGATGCGGGCGTAGGCTTCGGCATTGCCCGCCGTCGGCACCACCTGTGCAAGCTGCGTCAGATAAATCTTCGCGTCCTGATCAGTCGGGAAGACATCCTCACGGCAGACCTGCTCTAAAATCGTGATGAAGTCTATCGTCTCGGAGGCGATAAACATCCGCATAATGATCGAAAAGATCTCGCGGTGCTGCTGGCGGTAAAAGCTTTCGGGCTTTAGATATTTGAGTATCTCGGGCACGCACTGCGCATCAATGAGCACCGCGCCGAGCACCGACTGCTCCGCCTCAAGATTATAGGGGAGCTCCTGCGGCGTCGCGCCGAAATAGCCGTCAAATTTTTGCGCCACCCCAAGACCTCCTTTGCCGTGAAATTCAGAACATACCATGAACGCAAGCGAATAGTATAATCGGCCATTGCCGTAGGTGGGCCATTTATTATTATACGTCGCCCGCACGGCGGCGCGATGGAAGCGCCGTCGTGCCCCAAGAGGCCAGATAACCTAATTGGCGCGCATAATCACGTAACAAGTCTGGATGCGCCCCCACCGATGCTGCGTTGGACGGTAACGTCCTCGCGCGGGGCATATAATCACCAAGAACCGTATTCTTAAGCCCCCTTGAGGGGGGTGAGGGCGAAGTCCCCTGCACCCCTTTGGGTGCGGGGGGTTGGGGTCATTCCTGCGCGCGAGCGCAAAATAAACGCCGCCGTTTTATGGTGGCAGCCAAAAGAGCATAACCAAACATACCATCGAACGAAAATTCGCCCCACGGCGATGCTATATGATGCACGTCAAATAATATTGATTTATTGGTATTTTGACGGCGGCTGTTTTTGTCATGAACGCCGATGAAATAATTTGCGCTGCATAAAAGAGTAGGCTGCGCTAAACGACGGGTCACATGCGCTCTCATGGCAGTAGTATAGCAGCAACCGCTTAGGCATTTTGATAAGCGGTTCTATTCACAGACAACAACCTTCGCCTTTGCTGAGATGCCCGCATGCAGCTTAACAACCGCCTCGTATTCGCCGTAGGCCTTGATGTCCCCGTCAATCGACACTTTTTTCTTATCGATCGCCACCCCGAGCTGCTCGGTTATGGCGTCGGCAATTTCCTTCGTGGTAACCGCGCCAAATAGCCTGCCGCCGGCGCCGCCCTTGGCGTGCACGGTGACGGTCATGGCGTTGAGGCGTTTGGCCAGCGCCTCAGCGTTTTGCCGCTCAACCTCGGCACGGTGCGAAGCCGACTCCTGCTTGGCCTTCATTTCGCCGACCGCTTGCGCGGTGGCGGGCTGCGCCAGCTTTTTGGGCAACAAAAAGTTACGGGCATATCCGTCCGAAACCTCGTGCAGCTCGCCTTTTTTGCCGGTGCCCTTGACATCCGCTAATAAAATGACCTTCATTTTAAGTGTACCTCCCGCGTTTAAGTTTAAACAACAAAACAAGAACGGTTTAAAACGTTTTAACTAATGTGATTCTGCTGCGCGTACTCTTCAATCGTTTCAAACAGCTTCTGGCGCGCGTCCTCCAT
>DALYYK010000339.1:0-3589 GCA_031983305.1 Candidatus Fimivivens sp.
CCCTGCAAAGATGCAGGGCTTTCGTTTTGCCATTAAAATCTCAGATCATCAACTGATCATTTAGAAAACAGCTTTTGCCACCAGCTTTTGGGGAGCTCGGGCTCCGGCTTGGGCAGGTCGATGACGAAGGAGGGCTTTGGCGTCTTAAACGCATCGGGAAAGGTCTGCTTCATCAAATCTTCAAGCGCGAAAAACATTCGGGGAGATTGCCGCTCAAAGGCCCGCGCGTCAAAGGTGAAGATGCGTTCATAGGTTACCGCCGAAGTTTTCTTATAATAGCTGCTGCTTTGCAGCGCCGTCAGATCGATCGATTCGTCGCAGAAAATATAGTTGGGGTTTAGCTCCGGCTCGGCCTCTAACGGATAGTTCCATCCGGTGTGGGCATCCCCCTGATTGTTAAAGCCCATGGCAGTGAGCAGTTGACCCTCAAGCGTATCGCCGGTCGCCATTACAAACGGCAGCTGCCGCAGGTAGATGGCCTTGTTCTCTTCGGGGGTCAGCGCCGCCAAGACCGCCGTATTGACATAGTCGAGCGTCACATCCATAAACAGCGAAAGCTGCTCGGCTTTAAAATCACCCGTCTTGCTGCCCTCAAACGCCGTACAAAGCAAGCGATAGTTTTCTGCGATGCCGTCTAAAGTCTCAGCACGGGTTACCACAATAATCTGAACGCCCGCGGTCTCAAGGCTTTTGGCCGCCTTGGCGGGCAGCGCGGCCGAACAAAACAGCAGGTCCGGCTCAAGGGCTAAAATCGCGTCGGTGTCGGGCATGAGCGCCGTACCGCAGGCGGCAAGGTCTTGCGCCGCGTCGGGTGGCTCACAATAGTCGCTCACGCCTACAATTCGCCCGCCGTAGCCCAACGCGAACAGTGTGTCGGTCAAAGCGGGTGAGAGGGTGACGACCCGTCTTGGCGCATGGGTGAAGGTGACGCCGCCCACTGTGACGGGCCAGCGGGTATCCTTACCCTTGGCGGTCGATCCGCAGGCGCAGCATAATATCAGTAGCATACACGCCAGCAGCGCGCATAAAAATTTTCTCATTAAGGTTCTCCTTGCATATATAAATAGCGCCCCCTCATTTTAACGCAGCGGCGCGGGGCTTGTCAAATAAAATACATCCGTTTGCAGGGTGTCATTTTTGGGAGACTTTGCTGCAATAGGTTGATAAATTGACCCGCAGGCGGTATACTTGATAATATTATATTCTGCATTGAAAGCAAGCGAGGTGCCTTGTGATGAACTATCGCATTAAGTATGTGTCGGGCGAGCCATGCTTTGACGCGCTCGGCGTTATCAAGCTCAGCTGTGTGCCCACGGTGCCGGTCAACGACCGCATTTACGCGCAGGCGCAGCTGGGGCGCAATGACGACAGCCTTTTTATACGCATACTCTCCTTTGAGACCCGGCCCGCCGCAAATGCCCGCCTGTCCGCCGAGCTTTGCTATGGCGGCAAGATGCTCTCGCTCTCGGTGACGGCCGACGGCCGGGCACAGGCCGATTGTGGCGAGCGGGAGCTTTCGACCGACTTAACCGCTTATATCACGCGGGGTGAGGACCTTCAGGGGGAATATTGGGCCGGTGTGCTGCTGTTCCCGCTCGAGACGCTGTTTACCGCACTCGGGGCGGATGGTAGCGCCCTGCCGTTGACGCTGTCGGGCAATATCCTGCGGGAGCATCCCACCCTTTCGTCCGCTGTCCCGCTTGGTGAGACGGTCATTTTTACGCTCTCATAAGGCGCTGCTGTAACGTCAAAACGCCCCGCCGGGCTGGCGGGGCGTTTTTGTTTTACCGTTATTCCTTATAAGCGACGGCTTCAATTTCAACCAGAGCGGCCTTGGGCAGCGCCGCAACCTCAAAGGCCGCGCGCGCCGGGCAATCTTGGAGGAAGAACTTTGCGTATTCCTGATTCATCGGCACAAAATCGCCGATATTCTGAAGTAAAACGGTCGTTTTGACCACATCGCCGTAATCCATGCCAGCCTCGTTAAGAATGGCGCCGATATTTTTGAGCGCTTGCGTCGTCTGGGCGGCGATGTCGGCCCCGGCGAATTCGCCGGTCGCGGGGTCAATGGGCAGCTGCCCCGAAATATAAAGGAAATTACCGGCGCGAACAGCCTGAGAATACGGTCCGATCGCACCCGGAGCGTTCTTGCTTGAAATAATTTGTTTCATGAATTTTCCACCAGCCTTTTATTTTTATCGTAGCATAAATCAGGGAGGTTCGTCAATTTTGGGGCGCTATTTTCTGCGCGGACTTAACGCTTTTTAAACGATTGATGTCAATCCCACAGCGTGGTGATGAACATCGGGGCTTCATTCTGCCCGCGCTCAAACCCACAGGCCTCATAAAACGCAATCGCTGTGTCATAGGCGATCAGTACAATCCGCAGATAGGATTGATAATGCTGCTTTGCCATTTCCAAGAGCTGTCGACCAATGCCGTGGCGCTGATAGTCGGGGTGTACAAGAAAATAGTGGATATAAGCCGTCATCACGCCGTCATCCATCGCGCCCAGCAGTCCGATCAGTCTGTCGCCGTCCCAGGCGGTATATACCGTCTCATAGTTTTTCATTGCGGCACAGAGCTTATCGGGGTAGTGCCCACTTGCCCATTCCAGCGCCAGAAATAGTGCTTCAAGCTGCGCCTTGTCGATGTCACACGTCGTTTTGTAGCTGATCTGCATGGCTTCATCCTCCTAATTGCAATATTTTCATTATAGCAGGGCTTCTTTTAAAAAGCCAGTCGACGCAGGTCGCCGGATGTGGCTTAAATATGCTTAAAGTCAACCAAGGCTTCCCTTTAAATGAATTTTTGTTTAGACGCACTTTATGCGCCCTTTTATGCTAGAATAGTAGAAACTACTGATTTATTATGACAGAAAGGGGCGCGTTGTATGCTACTGTCCGATTGCACAGATCTGTTCATTAAAAACCTCTCATTTTGGGAGCAGCTTTCAGAGCCCGAAAAGCGTCTTCTTTGCGATAACACCATGCCGGTCACATATGCTAAGGGTGCCAGTGTTCACGGCGGGGGTGAGGACTGTATCGGCATTATCTTGCTGAAAAGCGGACAGCTGCGCACCTATATCTTGTCGGAGGATGGCCGTGACATCACTTTATACCGCCTGTTTAAGGGCGATGTCTGCATCTTATCGGCCTCCTGCGTACTTGATGCCATCACCTTTGATGTGTTCATCGACGCGGAGGAAGATACCGAGATTCTGCTGATCAATTCCGCGGTCTTCCACCAGCTTGCAGACCAAAATATCTATGTTAAGTGCTTTGGCTACCAATTGGCCACAACCCGCTTCTCAGATGTGATGTGGGCGATGCAGCAGGTGCTATTTATGAGTGCCGACCAGCGTTTGGCAATTTTTCTGAGCGATGAGCTTTCGAAAAACGGCGGTGATGAAATAAAGCTGACCCACGAACAAATTGCGCGCTATATGGGCAGCGCCCGGGAGGTCGTCAGCCGCATGCTCAAATATTTTGCACAGGAGGGCATTGTGTCCCTCTCAAGAGGCGGGCTAAAGGTTCTTGATAAAGCGAAGCTGCGCCAGCTCGCACAGCGAACCAAGACGGCATAACAA
>DALYYK010000340.1:0-3581 GCA_031983305.1 Candidatus Fimivivens sp.
ATATAAATTGAGGCGCCAGTTATAGCGTGTGTATACTTTGGCATACCGGCTACCCGTTTATCGCATAACGCCGCACAACAAATAATAAGCGGGCCAATTATGACGCCCAGATTTCCTCATCGGTCGGAACGGCCACGTCCTTCTGGCGGTAGGCGATGCGGCTGACGTTCATCAGATGGTAGAACCAGAGGTTTTCGCTGATCGAGTTATTGCCCCAGGTGCCGCAGCCCAGCGTCGTGGTGGGATTGAGGCCGTTATCCATCGCGCCGCCCAGCGCGGTGCCGCCGACCTGATTGACCGCATAGCGCGAGCAGGCGATCTGCGTCGGCACATATTCGACATGCGCGCGGTTATTGGAATGGATTACGACGCTGTGGCCCATGCCTTCGACCTCAAGGTTGGTGCGGGCAATTTTGACGCCCTCTTCCCAAGTGTCGTAGCAGAAAATCGCCAGAACCGGGAAAAGCTTCTCTTTGGACAGCACGTCGTCGAGGCCATAGCCCTTGGTTCTGCTGACGATGACGCGGGCGCCCGCGGGAATCGGAAGGCCGGTCAGCTCGGCGATCTTTTCGATACTGGCGCCAGGGAAATCCTTGTTGAGCTTGCCGCCCGGGAAGGCACAGTCGCGCAGAATCTCGGCGTCCGCCTCGTTGTCTATGTAATAGGCGCCGTTTGCCTTAAATGCCGCGATCATTTCAGCTTCTTTCTCACGCGGGATGATCACATTTTGCTCACAGGTGCACAGGATGCCATTGTCGAAGGTGCGGCCCGCGATAACCATCTGCGCGACCTCGTTGATGTCGACGTCGTTATCGACAATGACCTGCACGTTGCCCTGTCCCACGCCCAAAGCGGGCTTACTGCTCGAATAGGCCGCCTTGACCATGCCGGGGCCGCCCGTCGCGATGCAAATGTCGGTTGCGCCCATAAGACCGGCCGACAGCTCCATCGTCGGCTCGGGGATAATCTGGATCAGATCGTCCGGCATGCCCAGCGCTTTGAGCGCCACATTCATCAGCTCGACGGTTTTAGCCCCAACCTTCTTGGCGCGCGGATGCGGGCAGATGATAATAGCATTGCCGCACTTGAGGCTCATCATCGAATTATGCATCGGGGTGATGACCGGGTTTGTGGTCGGGGTGATGGCGCCGACGACGCCTATTGGAATCGCGACCTTCATGATGCCGGTCTTTTCGTTGCGCTCGATGATGCCGCGGCTTTTTTCATTCTTGATGCGGTGCCACACCGTCTTGGACTTGCCTTTGCACTTGGCAACCTTGCTTTCGTAATTGCCCATGCCGGTTTCGTCAACGGCCATTTTGGCCAGCATCTCGGCGTTGTCGTAAACGGCCTTGCCGATCGCGCGCACCGCCTGATCCACCGTTTCCTGCGGATAGTTTTCAAAAATCTTCTGGGCCTTGCGCGCCTTTTCGACGAGGTCCGCAAGATATTCCTGTGTATTCATAGGGCACCTTCCTTTGATATAAATAAAAATGGTGAGGTTTATAGCTTCGGCTGAGCTGGAGCGGTATGTGATTAAATTGGCAGCTCAAAACGCTTTATGATACAGCGCTTCGACGTCCTTGAGCACCGTTTGTCTGGGGTTAACGGCCACGTTGCCGCTCTTCATGGCATCAAGCGCCATCAGCGGAATTTTATCTGCGGTGACACCGACCTCAGAAAGCGAGGCGGGAATACCCAGATCCCTATTGAGGCTGCGCAATTCTTCGGCCAGCATGCCGGGCTCAAAATCTTCTTTTTCGACCCTCTTCTCGGCGATATAGTTATAGATGGTCAGATATCTGCCTTTGTCGGCCAGCGCGTTATACTCGACGATGGTGGGCAACAGAATAGCGTTTGCCACACCGTGCGCCACGTGGAAAAAGCCGCTGACCGGGTGGCTCATGGCATGCACATTGCCGAGCTTGGCCCACGCAAATGCCAGACCCGCGAAGGTACAGCCCAGCATCATGGCGCAGGCCGCCTCCTCGTCATCGCGCGAGGCAATGAAGCGGCGGATATTCGCGCCGATCAGCTCCATGGCCTTTTCGGCCATCGCGTCGGTAAAGGGATTGGCCATCTTGGAAACATAGGCCTCCTCCGCGTGGATGAACGCGTCGATGCCGCAGGCCGCCGCAACCGACGCCGGAAGGGTCATGACCAGCGCGGGATCCAAAATTGCGTGCTGCGGAATCAGATCATAGCTGATGACCGCCATCTTGAAATTACTCGCCTCGTCAGTGATAACCGAGGAAGCGGTCACCTCGCTGCCTGTGCCGGCGGTGGTGGGAATGGCGATGATCGGCATGATGGGGCCGGGCACCTTCTGAAAGCCTACATAATCGGTGATGGCGCCGCCGTAGGTTGCCAGCACGCCAACCGCCTTGGCGACGTCCATTGGGCTGCCGCCGCCGAGCGCGATGATGCTATCGGCCCCCGACTGCAAATAACCCTCGGTCGCCGCGTTGACCATATCGACGGTGGGGTTGGGAAGCACATCGAGGTATTCGTGGCAGGTGATGCCCGCCTCGGTGATGAGCTTGGCGACGCGGTCTACGACGCCCGCGCTCTTTAAGCCGCGATCGGAGATCAGATAAACCGAGGCGTTGCCGCCGGTCTTTAAGATATCCGACAGCTGATTTAGTGCGCCCATGCCAAAGACGATGTTCTGCGGAATTCTAAAGTTGAAGTTTTTCAAATGTACCACGTTCCTTTGTATATCAGTAAAATTCTTAATCGATGCGCTTTATCATCACAGCATGCCGACCAGCCAGAGCGAAATACCGGGCACATAGCTCACCAACATGAGCACGATTACCAGCCCTAAGAAAAATGGAATCACATATTTGACCTGCTCGCCAAAGTTGACGCGCTTATCAATGCCGTTGGCGACAAACAGATTGATGCCCAGCGGCGGCGTAATAAGACCCATCGTCATGTTCAAAACCAGAATCACACCAAACTGAATCGGATTGATGCCCAACGCGATAATTAGCGGGAACAGAATCGGCGTGTAGATAAAAGTGGAAGCCGTCGTTTCCATAAAGCAGCCGTTGATCAGCAGAATAACGTTGATCAGCAGCAAAATAATAATCCAGTTATCGGTCCAGCTGAGAACCAGACGGGAAAGCTTTGCGGGAACCTGCTGTGTCGTAATAATGTTGCTAAAGGCGTTGGCCGTGGCGACAATGAACAAAATCATGGCCGAGGTCGTAACCGACTCAAAGGAGATATTGTACATATCCCGAATCTTGATGCCCTTATACACAAAGCAGGCGACCAAAAAACCGTAGACGCAGGCGACTGCGGCAGCTTCGGTGGGGGTAAACAGGCCGCCGTAAATACCGCCTAGAATGATGACCGGCATCAGAATGGCCCAGATGGCTTTTTTAAACGCAATAAAAACCGATTTTAACTCAATGCCGCTTTTTCTGGAGCCCCAGCCATGCTTCTGCGCCATAAGGCTGACCATTACACACAGCACAATGCCCATCAGTATGCCGGGCATGACACCCGCCGCAAACAGCTTGCTGACCGATTCGCCCGTGATCAGCGCATAGTTGACAAACGGGATGCTGGGC
>DALYYK010000341.1:0-3564 GCA_031983305.1 Candidatus Fimivivens sp.
CGTCGTTGTCCTTGAGATATTCCAACGCCTGCGCCCCGTTCTGAAAGACACTTTTAACCGCAAAGCCGGGGGTATCCTCAATATATTGGCGGTTTATGGCGGCGACCATCGGGTCGTCCTCAATAATTATAACCTGATACATCGCGCATATCCTCCCTGACAAATGTCACTGTAAAAGCCGTTCCCTCGCCCGGCTCGGTTTCGACCTCAATTTTACCGCCGTATTGTGAAACAATTCTGTTGACCGTAAACAGCCCGGTACCGCGATAATCCCCTTTGGTTGAAAAGCCGTTCTCATACATTCTTTGAAAAACCGCGCCGGATATGCCCCGGCCCGTATCCTCACAGACAACAATGTTGCAGTCGGGGCGACAATAAAGGCCGAATTTGATCTCCCGGAGTTCAACAGCCGCGCTGCTGCCGAGCTCCTCGATCGCGTTTTCTAAAAGGTTGCCGATTATCGTCATCATATCGCTGACCGGCAGCAAAAGATCCTGCTCGATGCAGCCGCTGTCCCCCGCCAGCGTCAACGAAATGCCACGCTCGGCCGCGTGAATCATCTTGCCGATGATCAGAGCGCACAGCTCGGAGACGCGTATCTGGTCGGCGGTCTGGCAGATGAGCTGGCCAGAGATCAGGTTGCTGTTTAAGATAAAGCGCATGGCTTTTTGGCTGTCTCCGCTTTGGAGATAGCCCAGTATCACATGCAGCTTGTTTGAAAATTCGTGGTTATAGGAGCGCAGCGCTTCGATCATGCTTCTTGCTCCGAACAACTGGTCGGACATGTGCAGCATCTCGGTGCGGTCGTACAGAATCGTCAGTACGCCCTGCACCGGCGCGGCGGCGCTATCGCGGATCGGAATTTCACTTGCGAGCACCGAATGCCCGCCCACGCGCCACGAGCGATGATCCTCGGCCTTTGCGCCGTGCAGAATCATATCGTGCCGTGTGTCGGGCAGCAACTCGGCAAGGGGTTGCCCTTCCACCGGTTCGTCTCTGCCGATGATTTGTCGGGCAGCAGCGTTGACGAACAGGATATTTCCGTCGACGTCGGAGGCGATTATTCCCTCCGAGATCGCGCTCAGCACCTCATCCTGCTGCAAATAACGGCTTAAAAGCTCCTCGGGTCCGAGACCCATGAGCGTTTTGCGCAGATAGGTCAGGATGACATGGCTCAATAAAAAGCTGACCAGCAGCATGGTTAAAAATATCATCAGGTGCAGCAGAAGAATACTGCGCAGGTGTGCCGAGATGACGCCGGTGAAGACCGAGACCATCACAAAGCCTATGATCTCATTTTGCGCGCTATAGATGGCGTGAAAGGCCCTACGCTGCGCCCCCATGGTGCCGTAACCGATTGTGATATAGGGCGGCGCACCCTGCAAGATCGCCGCTTCCTCGCCGTCGACATAGGATTCGCCCGTCTTTTGGCGGTCAGTATGAAAAAAGCGCAGCCCGTTTTTATCGCAGACCACCGCCACGCTGATGTTGGGGATGTGGGCGCAGAGCGCGTCGAGCGTTTCCTGCACCTGCGGGGCCGGATAACCCTCCTCGAGCATCGTCGCCACGCCGGGCAGCGACGCGATATAGGCCGCCGTGCCGCTGATCGCGGCGTCCATGTCCTTGCGCTGGCGCGTCATGTCGAAGTAAAGCGTCGCGCCAAGGGAGAGCAGTACCACGAGCATTGAGACCAGCATGAAGGACCAGAACAGGCTGCGCTCCAGGGTGGTTTTTGGCGGTGTTGGGGGCATGGGGGTCCTCCTTTTTTTATGGTGGTCAGGTCTATTGTTCTTTAATGATTATAGCAGATTAGAGAGAAAAAATATAAATTTTGAGAGTGATGGTCGGGTACTGTCGATAGTGAGGCCTGTTGACAAGGTAGGGGGGCGGACAAAATCTTAGACTAAGCACAGAGTCCTAAATTTTGTCGATATTCTATCGGACTTACTCCACCGAGAGATTGTTTGATTCGGTTTTTCCCATACCAAACCATATACTCTTCAATGATCTGAATAAACCGCTCAACAGACACACCTATCCATGAAACTCCATAAAACATTTCATTTTTCATGCGACCAAAGAATCCTTCACAGGCAGAGTTGTCTGGTGAACAACCTTTCTTTGACATGGAACGCTGTAGCTGCGCCCGGTCCATGCGCTGAATCCAACCCGGCCAGCGGTAATCGCAGCCACGATCTGTATGGATCGTAGGATTTTCCGCCGCTTTTAACCTTCCAATGGCATCATCCAGCATTCCGTTGACCAGTTCAGCATTGGGGACAATCCAACACGCCCAGAGACAGGCATTCCGTCAAAACAGTCAATCATCGGGGAAAGATAAACCTTCCCCGCAAGAATGGTGAACTCTGTAATATCTGTAAGCCACTTCTCATTGGGGTGATCTGCATGAAAATTGCGCTGAATCACGTTGGGAACTGCTGGTGTGATTTCACCCTGGTAGGAGCAATACACTCGTTCTTTGCTGATCCTCGGTTGTAAATGTTCTTGCTTCATGAGTCGACGAATGGTTTTTTCTGATATTCGAACACCATGTTTCTTCAGCGCTAAATGAATTCTCCGATACCCATAGCATGAGTAGTTTTCCTCAAAAATCGCTCGGATTTTCTGCCTTCTTTCGATAAAAATAGCTGCTACGAGCATAGTGCAGAGCTTTGAGCAATGTTGGCAGCGGATATTTATTCTTCAAGGCGTCGATGATTGCTGCCTTCTCACGGTTCTTCAGCGTGCTCTGGTCGACGCCTGGGTCTTTTTTTAATACATCAAGAGTTGCCTTCAGAATATTAATCTCTAACTGCATATTCTGAACCTGTTCCTTGAGTTTTGAGATTTCCTCCGTTGCAGCCGGTGTCCCTTCCTTGAGTAGCCCTCGTTCTTTCGTTTGATGGCTTCATCAGTGCTGCAAGCCCTTCCTGAATATACTTTCTTCTCCATTGATAGATACTGGCTGTGCTATAGCCAATCTCATCTGATACTAATTGTACATTCTCTCCCAACTCAAAGCGACGGCGAAGGGCATTTAATTTAAGTTCCAGCGGAGGGTTCCTCGGATGTTCTGGGGTGTTGACTCCGTGAAAGGTTGAGCGTTCTTCCGGTAGATGCTTACGCCTTGTAATCCAATTGTAAAGGGTTTGCCGCCCGGCGGGGTACCCCAGTTGTGTGATGGTTTTGGTGACGGAACCGCACTTGTCGTATAGTGCGAGTGCCTTACAGTACTGCTCGTCAGAATACATATTTGCCTCCTGTTGGGATCATGAACTGTCCAACTTTTCGTCCGCACGCACCCCCTTACCTATTCTACCTTACCCCGACAAAGCAATTGAGCTACTTTTTCAAGAGGTTTTTTATTGTACGTTTTTATCTAACTAAAACCTCTGGGTTGATGCTTCTATTTCACATCAACTCAGAGGTTCCTAGAAAATATAGGATGGTTTCCAAACCTTACACACTTAAGCAAAAGCTTTAAAATTTAGATGAACCGGTAAATCTTTATTTTTCACCAATTGCTTGCTTTACCAAAATCAATGCGGCTTCTATCACCTTATC
>DALYYK010000342.1:0-3551 GCA_031983305.1 Candidatus Fimivivens sp.
CCCTGCGCGGTTTGCGGCAGCTTGAATTTTACCGACAATGCATTTTCACCCACAGTGGATTCGGCACCAAAAATTTCGCCAAGAGGGTAACGCCGATAATACGCGCAAGGGGGGGATTATACCGCAGCGATATGCTTGCCAGGCATCCTGCGTGGGGGTCGGATAGACCTGCTGCTCTTAATCGGGCGAACGGGCCGCGCATCAACCTCAACAATATTTTCGTGTGTAATCTGTGCAGTTTCCTTGTTGACAGGCGTGTGTTTTCTGTGCTATTGTGCAATTAACAACGGTTTTATTTTATTGTGGTGCAATGCCCTTGCGCCGCTGCTGGAATGGGACCCCGTTGACATCTATATGTCATGGGGTCTTTTTGTTTCGTCAAAGCCTTTTGTGTAAAAACCGGGATGCCGAGCGCGAGGGGCGCTGACTGAGGCGAACATAGCGTGTCGGCTTTCCCAGCTTTTTTTATCAACAAACAGCATCTATTTTAGCGTGGTCACAATACAAAGGAGGAATTGCCATGAAGGTTGGTTGCGTGAAGGAGATTAAGAACAATGAGTATCGCGTGGGGCTGACGCCCGATAACGTCAGGGCCTATGTGGGCGCGGGGCACACCGTTTATATTGAACGGGATGCGGGCGCGGGCTCGGGTTTTTCCACCGGGGAATACCAGCAGGCCGGTGCGGTCGTTTTGGACGACGCCAAATCGGTCTGGGAGCGCTGCGAGATGATGATTAAGGTCAAAGAGCCGCTCGAGCCGGAATATCAATTCTTTCGTGAGGGACTTATTCTGTTCACCTATCTGCATTTGGCAGCCGACCGTGCATTAACCGATGCGCTGCTGCAAGCCAAGGTCAAGGGCGTCGCCTACGAAACGCTGATGGAGCGTGACGGTAGCCTGCCGCTGCTGGTTCCGATGAGTCAGATCGCCGGGCGCTTGAGCGTGCAGGAGGGCGCAAAATACCTTGAAAAGCCGTTCGGCGGTTCGGGCGTGCTGCTCTCGGGCGTGCCGGGAACCCCAAAAGCGCATGTCGTCATCCTCGGTGCGGGCACGGTGGGGGCAAACGCCTGTAAAATTGCGGTCGGTATGGGGGCCAATGTCACGATCTGCGATATCAGTCTTTCGCGTCTGGCTCATCTCGACGATATCTTCGGCACGCGCATTCAGACGCTGTACAGCACCGACGAGGCGATTGAAAAAGCGTTGGCACAGGCCGATCTGGTCATCGGCTCGGTGCTGATTCCGGGTAAAAAAGCGCCGAAAATTGTCAAGAGAGCTTACCTTAAAAATATGCGTCCCGGCAGCGTCATTGTGGATGTGGCGGTTGATCAGGGCGGTTGCTGTGAGACGACCCGGGTTACCTATCATGATGCCCCGACCTTTGTTGTGGACGGCGTGCAGCACTATTGTGTCGGCAACATGCCTGGCGCGGTGCCGCGTACCTCGACCATTGCGCTGACCAATGCCACGCTGCGCTACGGGCTCGAGATTGCGGGCGGCGGACTCGAGACCGCCTGCAAGCGGCACGGCACGATTTATTCGGCTATTAACACCTATGACGGAAAATGCACCTACCAAAATGTCGCCGACGGGTATGACATGGCATATACCGACGTCAAAACATTGTTTTGAGCCGTGTGAACCACGCCTTGACGCCACTTTGATCTAAAAAACGCCCGAAATGAAATGCGCCTGAAGTTATACAAACAGCATGATCCGCTGTATAACGGTTGGGATGCATTTCAAAAGGGCGTTTCTTTTTATATCGTCAATCAAAAAAATGCATTCTCATAAAAACAGCGCCGTTGCCAATACTATGGGCGAGGTGATTTTGATGTCAAAAGCCAGCGCTTATTTTACCGTGACCAACGTCAATGGCAGGCATGACGTGAAGCAGCTTAAACGGGAGCTCGATACCTTCAGGGGCGTGCTTTCGGTCAGCGTCAACGACCGTACCGAATGCATTGCCGTCGATTTTGACACAACCGGGGTCAGATCCGACCAGCTTGCAAAAAAAATCGAGACGCTGGGGTTTGAAATAACCGGCAGCATCGTCGAAGACCACATTATGTAAGGAGGGGCGCCGCATGTCACAACCGAATATACCGGGCCCGGCGGAGATCATTTCTAAAGAGGAAGAAGAGGCCGCGCTGAAACAAAATAACGGTCAACCCACGCCCAACCACAACATTAAAAAGGAAGCGCTTGGCCCTAACACCAGGCGATAAGGTGCAGCGATGCCAAAGGACAGCCAACCCGACAACAAGCAGGCGCGCGTGGCAAAAGCCAACGGCCAGACGCCGATTACCCGGGAAAATCAGAACCAAAACAAAAACGCCAAGAAGCAATCCATCAAGGGCAATGACGTGTAAAAACATCGTTTTGGGCGCACGCAGCATAAACCTGCGCGCGCCTGTTTTTTATTGGTCCAATCCTGCTAAAACACCAATATTTATGCGGCGGATGTGGCGTCTTTACGCCACCTGTACCTTTGCGGCTTGCGGGTGCGCCGTTCGTTTGCGACCGCAAGGCCCATGGCTGCATATTTAACCCTGTTTTGTGCCAATATGAATACAGGTCAGGGGGCGCAAATATGAAACAGGGACATTCCGCAATTGTGCAGTTTTTTCTCGCATTTTTAATAGGTATACTGGTGCTGGCCATTCCATTTTCGTTCGCGCTGTTTCGTTTCGCGGGCGACAGAATGGCGATCCATTCTCAGCCTGAGAGCTATTACCCGCAGAGCAGCGACGCCATCACCCTCACGATTGCGCTGCGCGAAAAGGCCAAAGACAAACCCAATTGCATCCTGCTGTGCAGAATAGATCCGCCGGCTAACGCCGTCAAATTGGCTGTTATTCCGCCCGAGACCATGGTTGAGGATGCCGGCAAGTTTGACGCGGCGGCCAGCGTCTGGCAGCGCGAGGGGGCATCACGCGCCGAAGCGGCGCTTAAAAATGCACTGGCGATAGAGAGTGACCGCTGGCTCGATCTGACGGCCGACAGCCTTTTAAAGCTTGGAGATGTAGTCGGCGCCATCGACTTTACGCTTGATGCCTCGCTGTCGACCGAAAACGGTCTGTCGGCCTTGCCGCAGGGGCGTCAGATTATCGATGGACGCCGGGCGGCGCTGCTGATCAACTATAAAGGTTATGCTGCGGGCGAGCGGGACCGGCTTAAAATGGTGGGCGATCTCACCGAGCAGATGCTGTTGCAGCGCATGCCGCTGATGACCGAATCGCTGCTGGTCAAGGCGTTTGAGACGGCGGTGAACAGCGGTTCGTCCAATCTCGCGGTGGGGGATTTTGAATCCCGCCGCCGCGCGCTGACCCATCTGCTGTCGCGGTCGCTCACGGTGGAGCTGGTGCCGGTCAAGGGCGATTATAATGAAGGGCGCAATACCTTTTTGCCCTCGGCCGAGACGCTTGAGCTTTTGTCGCAGACCTTTTATACGAACAGGCCCAGGACGCCGTAACCCTGTTATTCGTTTGGCATGAAAACTTCGTCAACTAAAGACGGCGCATAGAAAAAGCTGTGCGCCATCTTTGAT
>DALYYK010000343.1:0-3538 GCA_031983305.1 Candidatus Fimivivens sp.
AGACTCAAAGAAATTTATGTCGCGGGCGAGATCGGCACCCTGACCGCCAATCAGCGCTCGGGCCACCTCTATTTCACCTTGCGCGACGATTCGGCCTCGATAAAGGCCGTTATGTTCGCAGGAAACACGATGCAGCTTAAATTTATGCCCCAAGCCGGGCTGGCGGTGGTGGCGCGGGGCGCCGCCACGCTGTATGAGCGCGACGGTGGGTTTCAGCTCATCGTATCCGAGCTGATGCTCGACGGCGCGGGCGCACAGGGCTTCGCTTTTGAAAAGCAGAAGCAGCTTTTGGCCGCCAAGGGCTATTTTGACGAAAGTAGAAAACGCCCGCTGCCCTCTAATCCGCCGGTCGTCGGCGTTGTAACCTCTGATTCGGGCGCGGCGCTGCACGATATTATCAGCGTGATCATGCGCAAAAATCCGTCGGTGCGGCTGCTGCTGGTGCCTGCGGTCGTGCAGGGTCCCGAAGCCCCGGCGTCGATCGCGGCGGCGATTCGAACGCTCAACCGCGACGGCAGAAGCGCCGTCATCATCGTCGGGCGCGGCGGCGGCTCCGCTGAAGATCTCTGGGCCTTTAACGAGGAGGCGACAGTGCGCGCCGTGGCTGAATCCCGCATTCCGACTATCTCGGCGGTGGGACATGAGACTGACATCACGCTATGCGATCTGGCCGCCGACCTGCGGGCCGCAACCCCGACCGCCGCCGCCGAGTTGGCCGTAGCGGATCGTGCGCAGCTGATTGAACGGCTGGCGCAGCGTCAAAACCTGCTTACAGATGCAATGATGCGGCAGTTTGTATTAAAAGAGCGGCTGCTTCTTGAAAAAAAGGCGGCCGAGCCGCTAAAAAATCCTTGGTTTTTTATTAATAAAAATAGACAAAGATTGAATAATTTGATAGAATCGATGTATAACCTTTCTCAAACTGACATTTCAAAGCGGGGCGGGGCCGTTTTGCAACGGGCCGCTCTGCTGGATTCTTTAAGCCCGCTGCGGGTTTTAGCCCGTGGTTATTGCATCGCGGCGAAGGACGGACACCCCGTTCTCTCGGCCAGGCAGTTACAGGCGGGAGATAGAATCACGCTGCGGTTGTATGAGGGCGGCGCCGCGGCTGTTATTCAAAGCACCGTCGCAGAAGGAGAAGCATGATGACCTTTGAACAGGCGATGATCCGTTTGGATGAAATTACGGTTCTGCTGTCAAACGGCAGCACGAGCCTCGAGCAATCGCTGGCGCTGTATGCCGAGGGTGCCAGCCTGATAGATCGCTGTACCCGGCAGTTAAACGATGCCAAAGCAAAAATAGAAACGCTTTTTCCTGAGAAAGAAGGCTCAATCGATGCGATTTGAAGACGCGTTTTCCACACTTTGCGCACAGGTTGAAAATCATCTGCAATTACTGACCGAGTATGACGAGGGTATTATGCAGGCTCCCGTGCTGGAGGCCATGCGCTACAGTCTGCTGGGCGGTGGCAAGCGCGTTCGCGCGGTGCTGGCGGTGGCATTCTGTCAGGCATTTGGCATGCCGGGCGAGTTGGCAATGCCCGCCGCTTGCGCGCTTGAAATGATTCACGCCTACTCCTTGATTCACGACGATCTACCCTGCATGGATGACGACGATATGCGCCGCGGCAAGCCCTCGAACCACAAGCAGTTTGGCGAGGGGTTGGCGGTGTTGGCGGGCGACGGCCTGTTGACGCTCGCCTTTGAGGTGGTCTCGAGCGAAGAAACACAGCGGCTGCTTGGCGCGGATTGCGCGCTCGCAATGACCCGGACGCTCTCAAAGGCGGCCGGTGAGTATGGTATGCTGGGCGGACAGGTCGTTGATGTGACCAGCGAAGGAAAATCGCTCACGCTCTTACAGCACCGCGACATGGTCGCGATGAAAACCGGGGCGCTTATTCGCGCTGCGGTTCATTGCGGCTGCATTGCCGCCGGGGCTTCAACTCATCAAACCGATTTGGCGCAGTCCTATGCCAAAAAAATAGGGCTGGCTTTTCAGATTACCGACGACATTCTCGACGTGACCGGTGACAGTGCCGTGCTGGGTAAGAATATCGGCAGCGACGAAAAAGCGCACAAGGTGACTTTCGTTTCGCTGCTGGGCCTTGAGGCGGCACAAAAAGAGGCGGATCGTTTGTTCGACAGCGCACAGCGCGACTTGGCCGAGCTGTTCCCCGAAAACGCCTTTTTGCCCGCGCTGACAAACCTGCTGGCGCACCGCACCGCCTGAAAGTATTCTCCAATTAAAAGGAAGTAATCAACATGCCGATTATTCAGGTTCTTTGCAGCAACCCGCTTGTTAACATCTGCGCGGTGGCCTGGTTTGCCGCGCAGGTAATCAAAACGTTGCTGCACTGGGTTTCTCATGGCAATTTAAAGCTGGAACGCATGACCGGCTCGGGCGGAATGCCCAGCTCGCATTCAGCGCTGGTGGTGTCGCTCACCATCGGCATGGCGCGCGTTGTGGGCTTTAATTCGCCTTTATTCGCCCTGACCATCGCCTTTGCGGCGGTGGTGATGTATGATGCCATGGGCGTCCGGCGGGCCGCCGGTGAGCAGGCCAAAACCATCAACTGGATGCTGGGCAGCTATAAAGATTTCTGGGATGTTTTAAAAGATCACCCGCTGTTGGATTTTGAAGATGATGAGGATATCGAAGAGCCCGGCCAGGAGGATGAGCAGGGTGCTTTGTCCCGTCAAAACCGCAAGGCACTCAAAGAATATCTGGGCCATACGCCGCTGGAGGTCATCGCAGGCGCGCTGCTCGGCATACTTATTGCGATGATCTATCCGTTATAACTAATAAATTTAAATGCACCGTCTATCGGCGATGTGCCAATTAAAAATATCTGCCATATTTTTAATATTTAAGGGGTATGATATGGTTTCAAAACGAATTTTAGATCTGTCCGGCAACCCGCAGGGCTTGCGGCAGCTTTCTGTTTTTCAGCTGAAGCTTCTTGCTGATGAGATTAGATCCGAGCTGGTTAATACCGTCTCGCGCACCGGGGGGCATTTGGCCTCCAACCTTGGCGTCGTGGAGCTGACGCTGGCGCTGGTCTACTGCTTTGATGTGGCCAAAGATAAAATTGTCTGGGATGTCGGGCATCAGTGCTATACCTACAAGCTGCTGACCGGTCGCCTGAACCGATTTTCAACGCTCAGGCAGGAGAACGGCATTTCCGGCTTTCCCAAAACCGAGGAGAGCGCTTATGACAGCTTTATCTCAGGGCATGCCAGCACGTCGATCGCCGCGGCCTACGGCCTCAAGCGCAGCATGACGTTACAGGGCAAAAAAGACCATGTGGTGGCGGTTATCGGCGACGGCTCCTTGACCGGCGGTATGGCCTATGAGGGCCTTAATAACGTCGGTAAAAGCGGCGAAAATCTGATTATTATCCTCAACGACAACGAGATGGCCATCTCTAAAAACGAGGGGGCCATGGCAAAATATCTGTCGGTAATCCGTTCAAAGCCCGGCTATTTTAAGATGAAAAAGGCGACCGAGCAGGTGCTGCTCAGCGTGCCGGTGGCAGGCG
>DALYYK010000344.1:0-3530 GCA_031983305.1 Candidatus Fimivivens sp.
TTTAAAAAACTACAATGGAGATGTCGCTATACAGTCCTTTAATCCATTTGTGGTGAGATGGTTTAAAAATAATGCACCTTCTTTGAACGCCGGGCTCATCTTGGGAGAGGCTCGCATAAAACCATTGCGAATGCTTAGAGATAATATATATGCTTACATCGCCAAACCAAATTTTCTTACTTATCAGCAGGATATCTTAATATCTGACAAAACCCTATCCGCCCTTAGTGCCAAAGGCCTGACTATAATCCCTTATGTTCTGAATATTAACGACCTGCATGAATTAGAAGAAAGAGGATTTAATTCAGCCATAATACATATGGAGAAATAATAATGTTTAAGATTCAATCATGCTTAATACACGGTTAATTAACACCTATACCTGACAAGACCAAGGGTACTACGGGTCAGCCTTGCTCCAAACCGTTTATACCATCTGTTACATGCCAGCTTGTACAAACTTTAAAACCCCTATTAAGAATCCCGCCAACCACGCTTGAGCAGCCTCAGTACAGCCCTCAGAAAAAATCCTGAGGGCCGTTTCTCTTTTAGTTCTATTGTTTGGCGTGGAGATTATAAATAACAACGCCTTTGTAGGCCTTTCACTGCTGATGAGATCGTATAGGCTTTTCTTGCCGAGCCGGTTGCCCAACTTGGTTTCATCGCTTTGTGCGTCAAATACTGCAAGCTACTCCCTCAAGCCGCGCCGTCATGCGAAGAAGGCCATAATCCCGCAAACAAAATTGCTCCAACGGCACAGCGCCATCGGAGCAGTATGTTTATACAATTGTTTGAAGTGGGCTTACAGAAAGAGGCGAATGGGGCTGGCCCGATTGGCCCGCAAGGCCGGCTATGGCATTGAAGACAGACAGGCTTTGCCGCTTGGGGCCGCTTCTCGCCTCACGCCAGCTTTATACTCGATGTTTAAAGGCGAACACGCCAAGTAACACCGCTTTCAGCAGGGCGGCAGATCCTCGCCTTTTCTTTTGAGCTTCGACTTATGGCCCTTCTCATCGACAACATAGGTGTTATCGAGCTGCGCCACCAAGCTGCGGCGATAGCTTTCGATATATTCCTGCCGCAGCGCGTCGCGCTCCGCCAGTTCCTGCGGTGTCAGCGTTTCACCCGCCTTGACTCTGCGGGCAAATTCATTGATACGATCCACTTTTTTCTGTTCCAATTTAAACTACTCCTTGAAATGACCGGTTCAACGGCCGGTATCAGATGGCACGCGCCCGTAAACACAGCGGTCAATGCCCGCCAGATCTTTCGCAAAACCGATGCTGTGATAGCCCTGCGCCGTCATAATATCGGCGATCTGTCGCGCCTGCTGCCAGCCCGCCTCAAATACCAAGAGGCCGTTTGGCGCCAGCAGCTTTCCAGCACTCTGCACAATGCCGCGATAAAACAGCAGTCCATCCTCGCCGCCGTCGAGCGCCATTTTCGGCTCATACCGCACCGATTCATCCAGCGCAGCCATCTCCTGTGTGGTTAAATAGGGCGGGTTTGAAAGAATCATATCCAGCGGCGGCAGATTCAACGCGGTGAGATCACCGAGTACATCCGCCTCGATCACCCGAATGCGCGGATAATCCTTAGTGTTTTCGCGCAGATAGCGCAGCGCCTCTTGAGAAAGCTCGAGCGCGTATACATCGCTTTGGGGCAGGTTTTTTGCCACCGCTAGCGAGATAGCACCGCTTCCGGCGCAAAAATCCGCCACTTTGGCCTCATTCTGCTGCGCCAAAAGGCCGAGCGCCACATCCACAAGCGTCTCGGTGTCAGGCCGGGGAATCAGCACCCCCTCGCCAACCTTGAGCGATATCGAATAGAATTCCCACTCGCCGAGCAAATATTGCAGCGGGTAGCCCTCACTCAGACGCTTGACCTTCTGTGAGAAAATCAGCGCGTCGTCGGCGGCAACCTCGTCATTGGGCCGGGTGTGCTGCGCCTGCGCGCCAAACTGGGCGTAAAATAGCTGTGACAGATCAAAATCTGCCGTGTCGTGGCTGAGCTTTTTGCGGCATTGAAGATATAACTGAGAAATGGTCATCGCTAAACATTACCACCTGTCGTCTTCCTGATTATGCGGGATGCATGGCTTCATCGCGGCGATCGCCGCCTCAATCTGGCTGAGATCCGGCTCGTTGGTTGTCAGGCGCTGCAGCCACAGCCCCGGCGCGGAGATAACCCGCGTGCAAAGGGTGTTATAGCGCCCCGCAAGCTTGATGATCTCATAGGCAATACCCACCACAAGCGGCAGGCAGATGAGCTTGAGCGCGATGCGCATGACAAGATTATCCCAGGTCACAAGCGAGAAAACCAGCGCCGAGACCACCAGCACAATCAAAATAAAGCTGGTGCCGCAGCGCGGATGAAAGCGCGAATGCCGCGCGACATTCTCGGGTGTCAGTTCCTCGCCCGCCTCGTAGCAGGCAATCGTCTTATGCTCGGCCCCGTGGTATTCAAAAACGCGATGAATCTCCTGCATGCGGCTGACGAGGAAGAGATAAACCAAAAAGATGCCAATCTTAACCGCCGCCTCGATTAAAGAGAGCAGCAACCGCGCCGTTACAAACGGGCGGATGAGACCGATTAAAAAGGTCGGCAGCACCATGAACAGCGCCACCGCCAACAATACGCCAAGCACACCGGCAAAGCCTGCGAGCACCTTTGAAAAGCTGTCGCCAAACCAGTCCATCAGCTTTTTTTCAAAGCCGCTGGGCTGCTCCTCAAAGCCGGCAATGTCGGCAGATTTCATCAGGCATTTATAGCTGACCGCCATACTGTCGAAAAAATTAAATACGCCTCGTATAACAGGCGTCTTTTTATACCATGGTTTGACACCTTCCTCGGTTTTCCACTCAGAAATGTCCAATTCCCCGTCCGGTTTGCGCACTGCCATGGCGGTGGTGTAGGGACCGCGCATCATCACACCCTCGATCAGGGCGCTACCGCCTATCGAGGTTTTTTTGCGCTCGTTTGTATTGTTATTCAATATGCCTGTTCCTCCCCGCCCTGTTCGGGCGTTCTCTGTTTTAACTGTTCGTAATGCGCGGCGCTGGGGATGCGTATCGTCACAGTGGTCCCCTCGCCCAGAACCGACGAGAGCTCCAGCGTACCTAAGAACGCCGCCACAATTTCATCGGCCACAGCAAGCCCAATCCCTGAGCCGCGCCGCGTTAAATTCGCCTTGTAGAATTTTTTCTTGATCTTGGGCAGATCCTCGGGGCTGATGCCGCAGCCCATATCCGCCACCGCGATCACAAAATAGCTGTTCTGCTGGCGCACTGTCACCTTGACGCTGCCGCCCGGGTCGGAATATTTAATCGCGTTATCGATGATGTTAATAAACACCTGACGCAGCCGATTTTTGTCGGCCATGACCACCGCCGCCTCAAGCTGCTCGTCGTAGTCCAGCGCAATGCCCTCTCGGCGGGCCTTTTCGGTGTACATCAGCACCGCTTCTTCGAGCTCGGCCAAAAGGTCGATGCGCTCAATCGCGAGCTTAAAGCGCCCCGACTGCATACGGG
>DALYYK010000345.1:0-3528 GCA_031983305.1 Candidatus Fimivivens sp.
CATTAATAACAAAGTGTGAAAACAACTTCAAATTTTTGCCTTATTAGAAAATAAAAGTCATCGGCTCAAAAAATCAGGCCGCCGCATACACTGCGGCGGCCTGTTGATTTTGTGATACTGGCGGCTTATCTGCCGCAGCAGTGCTTATATTTTTTGCCGCTGCCGCAGGGGCAGGGGTCGTTTCGGCCCACTTTGCCCGCTTTGCGCTGTACCGGTCTGGCGGTGCCGTCCGGCACCGGCTCGGTGGGCTTTGCCACCTGCTCGCGCTCGACCGGCGCTTCAATGCGCACGCGGACGGTCAGCAGCATCTTCACGGTATCCTCGCGGATGGCCTGCACCATCGCGTCATACATGTCCGAGCCCTCGACACGGTATTCAACAACCGGGTCGCGCTGGCCGTAGCTGCGCAGATAGATGCCGCGCCGCAGCTCGTCCATGGCGTCGATGTGGTCCATCCAGTGCAGGTCGACGTTTTTGAGCAGGATCATGCGCTCAAGGTCGCGGGTCAGGTTGTCGCCCCACTCCTTTTCGCGGGCCATGTAGCGGTCGTGTGCCTTCTGTTGCAGCTGCTCGCGGATGGCATCGCGCCCGAGGCGGTCGAGATCGCCGAGCGTGTAGTTGAGGTCGTCCTTGTCGGTGATCCAGCCCAAGAGATAATCGCGAAGGCCGACCAGATTCCAGCTTTCGGCCTCGGCCTGTGCGGGCAGGTAGGAATCAACCGCGTCGGTGATGACACCGTCGAACATGCGCAGCACCGTCTCGCGGATATCGTCGCCGTCGATGACCGCGCGGCGCTGCGAATAGATCATCTCGCGCTGGCGGTTCATGACGTCGTCAAATTGCAGCACGTTTTTACGGGTCGAGAAGTTGCGCCCCTCGACCTTGGCTTGTGCCGACTGAATCGTCGAGGATAAAAGCTTCGCTTCGATCGGCGTTTCCTCGTCGACCTTGAGCGTATCCATGAGATTCTGAATGCGGTCGCCGCCAAACAGGCGCATGAGGTCGTCCTCAAGCGAGAGGAAGAAGCGGGATTCGCCCGGGTCGCCCTGACGGCCCGAACGGCCGCGCAGCTGGTTATCGATGCGGCGGGACTCGTGCCGCTCGGTGCCGATGATGAACAGGCCGCCTGCCGCCTTGACCTTTTCGGCCTCGGGCGCAATGTGCTGCCGGAACTTCTCATACAGCTCGGCATATTGCTTTCTTGCCGCGATAATGTCGGCGTCGCCGGTGTCGGCGTGGCCGGTCGACTGCTCAATCAGCTCCTCGTCAACGCCCTGACGGCGCATTTCGTTCTTGGCTAAAAACTCCGCGTTGCCGCCGAGCATAATGTCGGTGCCGCGGCCCGCCATGTTGGTCGCGATGGTGACCGCGCCAAACTGACCTGCCTGCGCGACAATGGCGGCCTCGCGTTCGTGATATTTGGCGTTTAGAACCTCGTGCTTAATGCCGCGCCGTTTGAGCATCGACGAGAGCAGCTCGGATTTGTCGATCGTGATGGTGCCCACGAGCACCGGCTGTCCTTTTTCGTGGCACTCGGCCACCTGCTCGATGACGGCGTTATATTTGCCTTTCTCGGTGCGGTAGATGGCATCGTCATAATCCTGACGAACGACCGGGCGGTTGGTGGGGATGACGATGACGTCGAGGTTATAAATCTCGCGGAATTCGTTCTCCTCGGTCAGCGCCGTGCCGGTCATGCCCGAGAGCTTTTTGTACATTCTGAAATAGTTCTGGAACGTGATGGTCGCAAGCGTCTTGCTCTCGCGCTCGACCTTGACGCCCTCTTTGGCTTCGATGGCCTGATGCAGCCCTTCGTTGTAGCGGCGGCCGATCATCAGACGGCCGGTGAACTCGTCGACGATAATGACCTCATCATCCTTGACGACATAGTCGACGTCGCGCTGCATAATGCCGTTGGCCTTGATTGCCTGATTGATATGATGCGACACCGTGATATTCTCAGCGTCGGTAAGGTTCTCAATGCCGAAATAACGCTCGGCCTTCTTGACGCCCGACTGGGTCAGCGTGGCGGTGCGGGCCTTTTCGTCGACGATGTAATCGCCCTCCAAGACCTCCTGCTCCTGCTTGTCGTCCAGCTCGGTTACCTTGGTGCGGGTCAGTGTTTTGGCGAATTTGTCGGCGCGCTCATAAAGGTCGCTCGACTTATCGCCCTGCCCCGAGATGATCAACGGGGTTCTCGCCTCGTCGATCAAGATTGAGTCGACCTCGTCGACGATCGCAAAGGCATGGCCGCGCTGCGTCATCTGCTCTTTATAGACGACCATGTTGTCGCGCAGATAGTCAAAGCCCAGCTCGTTATTGGTGGCGTAGGTGATGTCGCAGGCATAGGCGCGGCGCTTTTCGTCGTTTTCCATACCGGGTACGGCCAAGCCGACCGACAGACCCATAAAGCGGTGCACCTTGCCCATCCACTCGCTGTCGCGGCGGGCCAGATAGTCGTTGACTGTGACGATGTGAACGCCCTGTCCCGAAAGTGCGTTGAGGTAAGAGGGCAGCGTGGCCACCAGCGTTTTGCCCTCGCCGGTTTTCATCTCGGCAATGCGGCCCTGATGCAGCACAACGCCGCCGATAATCTGTACGGGGAAGTGTTTCATGCCCAGCACGCGCCAGGCTGCTTCACGGCAGGCCGCAAACGCGTCGGGCAGAATGTCGTCGAGCGTTTCACCCGCCTGCAAACGGGCCTTTAAGGCGGGGGTGACGGCCTTGAGCTCGGTGTCGGTGAGCGCGGCGTATTTTTCTTCGAGCGCGATGACGCTGTCAGCAATAGGCCGAATGCGCTTTAGCTCCTTATCGGAGTAGTTCCCGAATATTTTGTCAAAAATGCCCATTGGCGATACCTCTTTTTTATCCTTAATTTTAAATTAGTTTCGTATTCATTCATTTTGCCCGCGTTTGGTGCCGGAATAAGCACAGCGCGCCTGTAAAGATGAAATTCAATTTATTACCAGTGCGTTTTTGATACCATTTAGTATTGTAGCCTGAAAAGGGATAGATGTCAAAGAGAAAGCTGTAAACGTTTAACGAATTCTCGATGAAAAAATGATTATTTATACCGATGACACAGACAGTAGACGTCTTAGATTGACAATATAAAAGGCTAAAAGTAAAATATAGGGTGTCTTTGCGCCGGTATTGCCATTATTTCGGTTGGGAGGTCACTATGATGTTCAATTGGATCAGCTTTCTCACCTATGCAGTTATTACGGCGGCTACCCCCGGGCCAAACAACATTATGTCGATGACCAATGCGGGCAAGCTGGGGCTTAAAAAATCCCTTCCGTTCAATCTCGGCATCTGGGCCGGCTTTACGGTTGTCATGGTCATCTGCACCGTGTTAAGCAAGGCTTTTCATACGATTCTGCCACTGGTCAAAACGCCGATGCTGGTGATTGGCGCCGCCTATATGTTCTGGCTGGCCTGGCAGACCTTTAAAAGCGACTCGGCATTTAAAGCAAAGCAGGTTAGAGGCGGCTTTTATTCGGGCCTGTTTCTTCAGTTTATCAACCC
>DALYYK010000346.1:0-3523 GCA_031983305.1 Candidatus Fimivivens sp.
GGGTCAATCCGAGCCATTACGAGGCGCTTATCGATTACGCCGCCGAGTTGGGCATTACCCGCTGCTATATTCAGGACAATACCGCCGCTGACAGCGCCTTCATCCCGCCGTTTGACCTCAGCGGCGTAAACACCGCCAACGGTTGAAAAAAGGGACTTTTTAGGGTATACTAATGTATTATGGATCAAATCTGTTTTACAAAGGGAGCATCCCGATGAACGATATTTATTTTGACAACGCCGCGACCACACAGGTGGATGACGATGTCATAACGCTGATGGCTCAGGTAATGCGCGAGGACTATGGCAACCCATCGTCGCTGCACACGCGGGGCGTACAGGCCCAGCTTTTGATTGAGCGCGCGCAAAAGCAGTTGCTCTCGGCGCTCGGAGTCAAAAGTGGGCAGGTGCTTTTCACCTCAGGCGGCACCGAGGCCAATAATCTGGCGCTGTTCGGCGGCGCTGACGCTAAAAAACGGCGTGGAAAACGTATTATCACCACCTCGGTGGAGCATTCGTCGGTGCTCTCAGCCATGCAGGAGCTGGCGCGGCGCGGCTTTGAGCTCATTGAAATCGCGCCCGGGGCGGACGGCCGCGTCAGCGTCGACGCGCTGCTCGACGCCTGCAACGAGGACACCATCCTCGTCTCGATGATGCTGGTTAATAACGAGGTCGGCAGCATTCAACCGGTGGCTGAGATTGCCAAGCGGCTGCGCGCCAAAGCGCCTAACGCGCTGCTGCACACCGACGCCGTGCAGGCGTTTGGCAAAATACCCTTGTCGGTCGCGGCGCTCGGTGTGGATATGCTGACGCTCAGCGGGCATAAGATCCACGCGCCCAAGGGGGTCGGCGCATTGTATATCGCCGACAAGGTGCGTATTACGCCGCTGCTGTTCGGCGGCAGCCAGCAGCGCGGCCTGCGACCCGGCACCGAGAGCGTGCCGATGATCGCGGCACTGGGGCTGGCGGCCAAAAACGCCGCCGACCGGCTTGAAGAAAACCGCGCCAGAGCACAGCAGACTAAGGATGCGCTGATTAACGGCCTGTCCGGTCTGCCGAATGTCATCATCAACTCGCCTGCTGACAACTGCTCGCCGTTTTTGCTTAACTGCTCGGTGACCGGCTACCGGTCTGAGACGCTGCTGCATTTTCTCGCCGCGCAGGGCATCTATGTCTCAAGCGGTTCGGCCTGCTCAAAGGGCGCCAAAAGCCATGTGCTGGTTGCCATGGGCAAAACCGCGCGCGAGATTGATTCGGCGCTGCGCATTAGCCTGTGCGAAAACAACACCCCGCAACAGGCCGAGCGTTTTTGCGAGGTGCTCGCATCCGCCATGCGGTCGCTGCGGCAGGCCTGATATCTTGATGTCTATTCAAGCCGCTTAAAAACGAAGCGTCTTTGCGTCCTGCAAGCCGATGGGGCCGCCGCTGTAGATTGATAACGGCATGTTGTCTGCATGCGGTTGAATTTAAAGAAACCCAAGCAGAACATTCGTCGGCCCAAGTTGTTGTTTACACGGCATACCCGCACCAATTCCAGATTGTTTTACAGCTTCAACCGCAAATATTTATAGCTGATATCGGCCCCGGCGCGGCCCTTTTGCCTGACGCCGCAAAATAACGCTGCCGTACACCAGCCGCGCGTAATAGGCGGCCACCGCAAAAGAAAGAGGAACTGCCATGAAGGAAATTATTCTGCTCAAGTATGGCGAGCTGGCGCTCAAGGGCACCAACCGCGCCACCTTTGAAAGCATTCTGATGAAAAATATCCGCCGCAGACTGGGTCCGCTCGGCATATTTACCGTCACCAAGGCGCAGTCAACCATTACCGTCACCCCGATGGCCGACGACCTTGACATGGATGAAGCCTATCTGCGCCTGTCGCGCGTGTTCGGTATCGCTGCCATCAGCCGCAGCGTCGTCATCGAAAAGAGTTTTGAAGCGATGCGCGCCGGCGCCGATTATCTCGACGACGCGCTTTCTAAAATCAAAACCTTTAAGGTCAACGCCAAACGCTCGGACAAAACCTTCCCGATGGGATCGCCTGAGATCTGCGCCGAGCTGGGGCATTATATCTTCGAGCGCCACCCCCATCTACAGGTCGATGTGCACAACCCCGACCTCGTGGTCTGGGCCGAGGTGCGCGACCGGGCCGCCTTTTTGCACGCCGGGCAGCAGCCGGGCGCGGGCGGCATGCCCATTGGCAGCGCGGGCAAGGCGGCGCTGCTGCTTTCGGGCGGCATCGATTCCCCTGTGGCGGGCTACATGATGGCCAAGCGCGGGCTTGAGGTGATGGCAATCCATTTTGCAAGCCCGCCTTATACGAGTGAGCGCGCGCTGCTTAAAGTTAAAATGCTCTGCCAGAAGATGTCGGCCTATACGGGTCGGGTCCGTCTGCTCGTCGTCCCCTTCACCGAGATTCAACAGGAGATCGGCGAGAAATGCCCCGAGGATTATTTCACGCTCGTCATGCGCCGCCTGATGATGGAGATCGCCTCGCGCCTTGGCGAAAAATTTGGCTGCGGCGCGCTGATCACCGGCGAAAGCTTGGGGCAGGTCGCCAGCCAGACCATGCAGGCCATCGCCTGCACCGACGCGGCGGCGGCGCTGCCGGTCTTCCGGCCCGTCATCGGCATGGATAAGGAAGAGATTGTGACCATCGCCCGCAAGATCGATACTTTTGAGACGTCGATTCTGCCCTATGAGGACTGCTGCACCGTCTTCACGCCCCGCCACCCGCGCACCCGCCCGCAGATGGAGGCGGTCGTCGCGGCAGAAAGCGGCTTGGACCGCGTCCGCCTGATCGAGGCGGCGGTGACCGGGGCCGAATCGCTCTGGATCGACGAGGGCACCGAGTTGACCCTCTAAACCGCTCATTAAAATCGTATTTAAGACGTTAAGCTATTTTAAAATACGACGTCCGATATATTTGACTGCGTTATCCAAGAGCTTTTAAGCGTTCCCATCCTGTTTCTCAGAAAAACCAGACGGGAGGAAGCACATGCGGCTGACAATTATCGAGCCTGGCGACAGCTGCCGTGAAATGTACGGCAGTGTCGAAGCGCTGCTATCTCAAATGCGGCTCGAAGCCCGTACCGTCGCCAGCCCCAGCGACCGGCAGGGTCTGGCGCAGGCCATCGCCACAGCGCTTGACAGCGCCGACCTAGTGCTCGTCATCGGCGGTGTGTCGCATGGCGGTTATGCGTTTGAGGCTGCCGCCGACGCGATGGGACGTCCCCTCGTGCGGTCAAACGCGGCCGCCCGATATATTGAACAGCGCTGCCGTGAGCAGGACTTGGTTTTCTCAGAGTTTGAGTCCTGCTGCCATCTGCCGCAAGGAGCCAAGTCCTTTGCGGGTGACGGCGTATTCCCCGCTTGCCTGTGCAAGCACGAGGATTGCGCGCTGCTGCTGTTCGACGAATACGATGATCCGACGCAGCTTCTCAGGCTCAAGACGCTATTGTCCGCATTGAACGCGCCGCCTGAAGCCGAGCCGGAAACGCCCGCCGCGGCGCAGCCGCCTATTC
>DALYYK010000347.1:0-3505 GCA_031983305.1 Candidatus Fimivivens sp.
CACGGCGGGCAGCAGCAGCCCCTTGAGCTGTACAATATCCCGCGGGCCGATGCCGGTGCCGATATAAGCGCCCGCGAGCACCTGCGCCGCACGCTTGATCCAACCCGGCAGCACACAGGCGGGCGCCAGCTGCTTGGCGGCAATTGTTGCGAGCAGCGAAAACAGCAGCGCCCCCGCCGGAATGTTTGAAAGCTCGCCGATCAAACCGCCGATCGCTGCCGCTGCCGCCGCCATCAAAAAGCCGCGCTGCGAATAGGGTGTATGGGGCACGGTAACGACCGGTTCGCAGCGCTTTTCTTCGTGCTTGACCACCATTTTGATGATAGACGGAAACAACCCAACCCCCGCGCACAGCCGTATAAACTGCATAACCGCAACCTTGGCGCTGTCGGCCCCCATTTCAGCCGCAATAATTGGCGTGTTGGACATGCCGCCCGGCACAGCGCAGAACATAGCGGTAATCAGATCAAGCTCCGACGTCAGGTGCATGACCGCGCCCAACGCTAGATTTAACACAAGCATACAGGCAGTCAGCAGCACCAGCGGCTTTAACAGTCGCCGAAACTGCCGAATCTCCTCCCGGCTGACCCCCACGCCGATAAACGCGCCCGACACAATCTGGGCGGCGACCTTCGCTTCTGACGGCATAAATGCCCCGCCATATGTAAAATTAAACAGCACAATACCGGCAATCGCGCCGACCATGACGCCGCCCGGAATACGCATCTTAAAAAATATCCGGCCCGCCAGTGCGGCGACCAGCAGGGTTAATAAAAAGTTCAGCGCACTCATCCTCTCTTTTGCATCGGTCATTTGACTTTTCGCGTAAATTTTAATATAGTTAAGATGTCTCATCATAAGTCGGCCGGGTCTGTATAAGATTGAGGGTGTTATTATGACATTACGAGAACTAAAGGTATTTGTTTCGGTCTATGAAAATCAATCGATTTCAAAGGCGGCGGAACGGCTGTATATGACCCAGCCAACGCTGACCCGCGTCATCCAGAATATTGAGAGCGAGGTGGGCTCGCAGCTTTTTAAACGCACCAGAAACGGCATAAAACCTACCGTCGCCGGTGAAATATATATGGAAAGCGCCAAAAAGCTGATCGATATGTACCATCAGCTTGAAATATCGCTCGCGGCTGTCAACACCGAGAATCGGGGCAAGCTGATCATTGGCAGCAACTTTTTTCTGGGTGCCTGCCTGCTGCCCTGCATCGTGTCGGAGTTTGAGAAACGTTTTCCGAACATTGAGCTGACCATCATCGAGGGCACCTCGACCGAGATCGAAAACGAAATTTCGAAAGGTATTATCGATATCGGGGTCATCCACCTGCCGGTGCAGTCATCGTCGATACAGGCGGTGCCGATCGGACAAGAGCGGTTTTTCATCGCGCTGCCGCCCGACGACGCGCTTTCGACCATGGCGTATTATAAAGAGGGCATCAAGCTGCCTTACCTTGATATCTGTCTCATCAGAGAGCGTAATTTTATCGTCAACCACCCCACGCAGCATGCGCGCAAAGAGACCGACCGCATCTGCAAGCTTGCGGGCTTTGAGCCCAAAATCAAATTCCAGACGCGCAACATTCAGACCATTTCAAAGATGGTGGGCCGCAAGGTCGGCGTCTCGCTGATTCCGTCCTCCTACATCACGTTGTTCAGCGATGTGGACAAGCCCGATTATTTCAATATTGAAGAGGAATACCAGCCCGAATGGCGCGTGGCAGTCATCTACGAAAAGACTTTGCCCCTCGTGCCCGCCGCCAAGGCATTTATCGAAATTTGCACCGATATTCTGCCGCATCTCTATAATTTCTGACTTTTGGCCGATGATTTAAAAGAAGCCGCCGATTAAATCGGTCGGCTTCTTTTACTTGTGCGTATAGCGTCAAAATTATGCCTTAGCCTTTTTGTCCTTGACAAAAAACGGCTTAACCAGCGGATAAACCAGCATGATCAGGCAAGCGCTCATGATCACGGCGGTGATCGGCTTGGTGAAGATGGCCCACATACTGCCATTGGTCAACGTATAAGCGCGGCGGAAGTTCGACTCGCACATCTGGCCGAGCACGAGGCCCAGAACCAGCGCGGCGGAGTTGTAGCCAAGCTTAACGAACATATAGCCAATAATGCCAGCGCCAGCCATCAGCATGACGTTGCCGGTGTCGTTGTTAAGCGCGTAAGCGCCAATCGTGGCCAGCATGATGATGGTCGGGCCCAGAATGCTGTAGGGCACGGCCAGAATCTTGGCGAACACCTTGGCGATCATCATCGCGACGATAACCATGACGATGTTGGTGACCAACATTGAGCCGAAGACCGACGCAAGGTACTGCGGCTGTGTTCTGACGAGCAGCGGGCCAACCTGAACGCCCTTGAGGACCAGCGCGGTCATCATGATAGCCGCGGCGTTACCGCCGGGGATGCCCAGCGCCAGCAACGGAACCATCGAGCCGCCGGTAGCCGCGTTGTTGGCGGCCTCCGAAGCGACGATGCCGTCCGGAATGCCGGTGCCCAGCTGGTCAGATTTCTTAGAAACCTTCTTTTCAATCGCGTAGGAGAGGAACGACGCAATCGTCGCGCCCGCACCGGGCAGAATGCCGACGACGGTGCCGATAATCGACGAACGGGTCATACTGCCCTTGGTGTCCCAAAGCTCCTTGAGCGAGGGCAGGACGGTCTTGGTCTTACCTGTGCCAGGGCCGACGGCGTCTTTCGTTGCGTCGATCTTGCTCGGCTTGCCGGTCTGCTTTAACACCTCGGTAACGGCAAAGAGACCGATCATGATCGGAATCATCTCAATACCCGAGAGCAGCGTCGAGTTGCCCCAGGTAAAGCGAGCGATGCCCAGCATCGGGTCAAGGCCGACGGTGGCCAGCGCAAGACCCAGAAGGCCGGAGATCAGCGTCTTGATGATGTTGCCGCTGTCTAAGCAGGACAGCACCGACAGGCCCAGAAACGAAACCGCGAACAGCTCGGAGGGGCCAAACTTGAGCGCAACGGCCGCCAGCTGCGGAGAAACAAGCGCCATGGCAAACGCGGCGACCATGCCGCCGATCGCGGAAGCGACCAGCGAGTAGCCGAGCGCCTTGCCCGCCTCGCCCCGCTGCGCCATCGGATAACCGTCAAAGGTGGTCGGCGCGGAAGAAGGCGTACCGGGAATCTTAAACAGAATGGCGGTAATGCCACCGCCCGTGATGGAGGCGCAGTAAACCGCAACGAGGAACGCAATAGCGATAACCGGATCCATCGCATACGCAAAGGGCAGCGCCAGCGCAACCGCCATTGAGGCCGAAACGCCGGGCAGCGCGCCAAAGATAACACCGACAACGGTTCCTGCAAATAAAAGGAGGAAGGTAGACGGCGTCAGAACAATTTTTAAGCCATTGATTAACAATTCAAACATTCTTACTTTCTCTCCTTTCTTAGAATATCAGGAAGCCTTCGCACACCAGCGCGAATTCACGGAAGAAGCCGACGCCTCTGGGCAGCATAATGC
>DALYYK010000348.1:0-3504 GCA_031983305.1 Candidatus Fimivivens sp.
AAAATATTTTGACGAGCTGGTGACCGAGTTGGTCAGGCTCTATAATTATCAGCCCAACGCCATCGATTTTGTCGAGCTTGAAACGCTGCTCTATCTTGTCATCGGCAAATATTGCATTTCTCAGGGGCTCTATAAGAAGGGGCTTGAGGCGATCCGGCACAGTCAGGCGCATACCGACTATTTAGAGACGCACCCGCACATCTATATTTCCTGCCTGCGGCAGCTGACCTTTTATGGCATACAGACATGGAACCCCAACCTGATGCGGGAGAATATCGAGAAAAGCATGGCCGTTGCAAAAGAAAAACGCCTGAGCATCGACTATGCGATTGAATGTCGCCTGTACGGCTTATACCTGACCATGTGCGGCCGCTACGAAGAGGGCAGAGAACGCCTCAATCAAGCTATAGACCTGTTTGAGACCACCGCGCTTGACAGCCAAAACTATGTTTTAAATCTCGCGGCCTGCTATAACTATCTGGGCGAACTCGAACGCAAGCAGAAGCATTTTGAAGCCTCGCTGACTTTCTATGAGCGCGCTATCGCGGTGTGCAGCGACCGCAGATATCCCAAAAACCCTATTTTCTTTTCCAATCAGGCCTGCTCTTTGCTGATGCTGGGGCAAAGAGATAAGGCGGCGGAGCTTTTCTTTTATGCCAACAAGCTATATGACGCCTCGAACATTCTGGTCGGGCGCTCAATGACCAAGTCGTATTGTTGTTTGCTGCACGCAATGGACGGCAGCATGACCGATGCCAAGCGCCTGCTGGCGGAGGCGGAGAAAACAGCGTATACCATCAGTTCACCTCTGGCGTTGGGCATCGTCGAGCGCATTAAAGCGATGCTGCTCAAAAATTTTCCCGAAGCGTTTGACGGCGTTATCACCGATAATCTTGAAGCCTGCTGCCAGAAAAGCGAGCAATACCTGGCTGGAATTCCGGGCGCTTATGAGCTGGAGCTTCCGCTTGAGCTGCCGTGGAGAAACGAATAAACGAAAAAAAGACGGCGGGGCATTACACTGGAAGAAAATACGCCGGATTTTTCGGTGCGAGAGGTGTTAACGTCTATGGAGCTCTCAATTAGAATTGCGAACCCGGCCGGTAATATCACGATTTTCGTCATGAGCGCCGTGCCGCAGCAGCAGTATTCATCGGTGGCGGCAATGCTGTTGGCCGACAGCAGCTTTCACGCGGAACAGGTAGCGTTTTGTACCGCGCCTAAAATGGGTGGGGACGGGCGCATCGAGATGATGGGCGGGGAGTTTTGCGGCAACGCGACCCGCAGTTATGGTTATCTCTTAAGCAAGCTTCTGCCCGGTAACCCCGACAGCGTCAGGGTTGAGATCAGCGGCGCCAACCGCCCGCTGACGGTCAAAGTCGATACGGCGTTTGGCCGGTGTGAAACCGAGATGCCGCTGCCGACAGGGAAAACCCTGATTGAATACGGCGATGAAACTTTTAGCGCCATCTGCTTTGATGGCATCGTCCATACCGTTGTTCCGGGTACGCCGCGCAGTCAGTCTTTTGTCGACGGCCTTCTCGCGGCGGTGCGCAGGGGGGTAGACAGCAGCGCTTACGGCGTCATGTTTCTCGATGGCGCGCATATGACGCCGGTGGTCTATGTCTGCGAAACCGACTCGATGATATGGGAGAGCAGCTGCGGCAGCGGCTCGATGTCGGTAGCCGCACTGGGCGCCATGACACAGCAAGACGGTATCTATTCCTGTGCGCTACAGCAACCGGGCGGCATTATCGAGGCCATTGCCATAGCTGAGGGGGGCAGGGTGACGCATTGCAGCATGGGTGGGCCGGTCAGTCTATCCGATGAGATTCAATGGGTGCTGCCTACGCTGTAAATGCTGATAATCCGCACACCGGCGCCCGGGTGGAGCTCGTAATCAGAATAAGCCGAGTGATACATCACAATAAAATTCCCCCCAATGGTGAGGAGCATTTTTAACAAACGCAACACAGCCCTGCATATTTACATGCAGGGCTGTGTTGTATATGCAAAAGGCTGCCGGAAGGCAGCCTTTTGCACAGGAGTTACATGAACTGGGAACCGATGATCGCCGCGATCATCAGAGGGATATTATAGTGGAGGAAGGTGGGCACGCAGGTATCCCAAATGTGGTCGTGTTGGCCGTCCGCGTTAAGACCGCAGGTCGGGCCAAGCGTTGTGTCAGAAGCGGGGGAGCCGGCGTCGCCAAGCGCTGCCGCTGCCGAGATCAGCAGAATGGTGGCCTGGGGGCTAAAGCCCATCTGCTGGCAGAGCGGTACATAAAGAACCGCTACGACCGGAATGGTGCCAAACGAAGTGCCGATGCCCATGGTAACGAGCAGACCGATCAGCGTGATCATGGTGGCCGCAATCAGCTTATTGCCGCCCATCAGGCTGATTGAGCCGCGAACGAGCTCGTCGACAGCGCCGGTATCCTTCAGAACCTGCGCATAGCCGCCCGCGACCAGCATCACGAAGGCGATAAAGCCCATCAGCTTGATGCCGCCCTCAAACTGGGCGTCAATGTCTTTCCACTTAATAGCGCCGGTGACAATCATCAGCAGCAGGCCGCCGACGGCCGCGATCGGGAGCGAGCCGAGTGTGAGCTGGAGAACAACCATGACGATAACGGTCAGCAGCGTCATCCAATGGCGACGCTCAAACTTCATGTCCTCAGTGACAACATGCTCAACAAGCTGAATGTCTTTATAATCACGGGGCTTTCTGTAGGTGAAGTACAAAGCGATGAACAGGCCGACCAGCATGGCCAGACCGAGAATCCAGTTGGCCTTCCAAACGTCCTTGACGTCGACCGGCATGCCGTTAGAGGTCATATTGTCGGCAATAATGCCGTGGAAGATCAAACCGAAGCCGACCGGCAGCGTGATGTACGGTGCCTTAAGGCCAAACGCCAACGAGCACGCGGCGGCGCGGCGGTCAATTTTGAGCCGGTTCATCAATATGAGCAGCGGCGGGATCAGGATGGGAATAAACGCGATATGTATCGGGATGGCATTCTGAGACAGGCAGGCGATAAATGCGAGGGTCCATAAAAAGACCATCTTTTTGTTGCCGATAAACTTGGTCATTTTTTGTCCCAGAATATCGACGATACCGGTTGTGGCCATCGCCGTGGCAAAGGTGCCCAGAAGGACGTAAGCCAACGCGGTTTCGCCGTTGCTGCCCAGGCCGGACAGCAGGGAGGACATGGTGCCGTCGAGTCCCAGGCCGCCTGCAAGGCCACCCGCAAACAGCGAGAGGATCATTGCCAGCAGAATGTTCATCTTCATAAGGCAGAGTACGCATAGAAGGGTCACTGCTACAATTACAGGCTTTAACAACATATAGTATTCCTCCAATCCTTATATATCGAATTTAGTCGCTTCCTACAAGCCGCCGGGATGAAACGTTTGCCCCGTCATTTCATCCTGCGGCTCTATGAACGATCAACTAAAATTCAATCGGTGAAGCATGGCGCTCTACATTAGAGACTAAGCTGCCGTC
>DALYYK010000349.1:0-3453 GCA_031983305.1 Candidatus Fimivivens sp.
AACCAGACTGTCTACGGCAGATAATTTCTCGGATTTTTCTGCGCACCGTTAATTCTCACCTCAAAGTGGAGGTGGTTGCCGGTGCTGCGCCCGGTGGAACCCACCTTTGCAACGGTTTCACCCGCTTTTACGGTTTGCCCCTCCCGGACCAGAATCTGAGAGCAATGTGCGTACAGCGTGACCATTCCACCGCCGTGATCGATGGTCAGGTAATAGCCATAGCCGGTGCTGCCATAGACTACAGACTTCACGGTTCCCGCCTTTGCCGAGCGGATGGAAGTTCCCTTGGAGGCGCCAAGATCAAGACCAGTGTGTCCTGCCCTTTGTCCTGTGAGTGGGTCCGTCCTGAGTCCGAATTCGGAGGTCACCATGGAGCGCCAGCCATTGCCAAGCGGAGAAATAAAGCCATCGGCGGAGGCCCTTTGTGCCTCGGCATAGGGTCTGGCATACAGAACCTGCTTATCGGAATCAAATAAATCCCGATAGACAACCTCCCCTCTGGAGGATGAGGCATCCACCACTTTACCGTCCCCGGCATAGATGCCCACATGGGTAATATTCATAAAACGGCCGTTGGGCTTATGGCTCCAAAATACAAGGTCGCCGGGAGCCAGACTTGATTTGGAAATCGTCAGCCCATTGTCCACACAGTATTTGCCCTGCGCCGCAGCCGTGCCGGGGAGATTCACGCCTAACTTTCTGTATACCCACCGAACAAAGTCGCTGCAGTCGGTGTAGTTCCCTTGCCCACGCAGCTCTTGGGAGTAGGGATCGCCAAGACGGGAAATTCCGAGGCGAACCGCTTCCGCACCCACTTCATCAATGGGCAAATCAGAAAAGAAACCGTCAAGCTGATCCGGCGTCCAGTCCTCCCACATGGTGGCATCGTCATCCTCGGTGGGCGCTCCAGTACCATATAAGGCGCGGTAGTAGATCTCGTTAGCATTGGCCTGATCCTCATAGGTGATGGCTCTGCCGAATAGCGTTCTAATATTGTTATAGATTTCCGACAGGGAGGCGATGGGAACCGCCACGGTGTAGGTTTCCTCCGAGGTTGTGCCGTCATCTTTTTTCACGGTGCGGGTACGTTCCTCGTAGGTTACAAAACAGTCCACGTATTTTCGGTGTTCCACTCGTGATGGGGAGTCAGCGCCGAAGAACAGAGAATAAAAAATAGCCTTGACCCGATACTCGTCAAGGCTGTTGCCGTCCTCCATCTCTGCATTTACTGTGGCTATGGCGCCGTCTATGAGGGTGAAGCTGTGCCGCATATCCCCAATGTATTCTTTGTAATCCGCAGGCATACTCCCCGGAATCACACCGCCGTGGAAGCACAGCTCCACGGCGGTGTTGTTGTGGTTGGTGGTACCGAAGAGCAAGGAACAAACCAGCACGATGATTAAAATGAGCGGGGAAAAGATGGCGGCAATAATCCAGCCGATGGCCTTTCGGGTACGTTCATCCGAGAGTGCAGCAGCGGCGGCTTTTGCAACAGCCGTAATGGTTGCGGGGTCTGCCATGTTTTTTCACCTTCTTTCTGAATTTTACTCGCCATCGTAGCATCCGCAGGGCATGTCATTTTCAGGGAACAGCGCACACATGGCAGTCTGATTTTTGTCTGCCTCCACGAAATCCTCCCATGCCCAATTGCGCCCAAGCCCTTTTACCGTAATGAGGTTAGGCTTGGCGCCCCGTTCAATTGCGATGGCTCTGTCATATAGATCCCGGTGCTTATGATACAGGGTTCTGATTTCACGCCGCTTCATGGAGGGACAGAAAAAGCAGGAAGATTTGCCGGGCAATGGCAAACCCTCCTGCTCTATGGCTCTGATACAGTCCTCACGGTACCAGCCCCAATCGATGAGCGGATATTCCTTTTTATATTTTTTGTCCTGAATATCATAAACAAAAGCATGAGTTTTTCGGTGTTCCTCACCGGCGTCAAAACCGATGTATTTGGTAACACGGCCGCCCTGTTCCCATACCTCCAGACAAGGTTCATAGTGGTTGCAGAACTTATCCTGCGGCGCGATCTTATGCTTGAGGGAACATTTCTTATACCCATAGGCGATGGCCGGCAGGGTGCCGGATCGCAGACATTCCTGCTCCAATGTGAGACGGTCGCCGTTTACATCGGTGTATTCCACCACGGTGATTTCCGGCATTCCATGTGCGGTTAGCCAGCGGTTCATAATGGGCAGGTACTCATAGGTGTGCGCCTGTTCGCCACCGGTGTCTGAAAACAGAATCAAGTCAACAGAAATATTCCTTTGGTGCATCCCCACCAGCATAGCGGTGCTGTTGGTGCCTCCACCGTATCCAACGATGTTCATCTGCCGCCCGCCTTTCCAAACAGCCTTTCTTTGTAGACAGGGGCATGAACCGCAAGGTTATACCGTTCAATGCCGCATTTGTAGAGGCAGACGCCACGCTGGGGAAAGCGGATTAGGTTGTATTCGGATTCCTCTAACTGGAGGCTGTCGATATAAAACTGCTTGTCGATGTTGCCTGCGTTGAATAGAAATGTGTGAGTCGGAATCGAAAACAGAGGCTTGGTCAGTTCCCGGATGCCTTCAATATTAAAGTCCTCCAAATTTTGAGATGCCAAAATTACCGCCGACTCCTTTTTCCTGACACGCTTCATGAAATTACGGATATACTCAATCGCAGTCAGGTTGCTCAGGAACAGATACAGTTCATCAATTGATGCGGCGGTGTTTCCCTCAGTCAATAGCTTATCGCTCATAAAGGACAGCACATTGAACAGTAAGGCGTTTTTTACATTCCGACTGGCTTGCAGCAATCCTTTAACACCGAACACAATAAAGCGGTCGGAGGTCACATTGGTGTGGCCGTTGAAGAACTTACTTTCTGCGCCCATGCACATGGAGTGGAGTCCCAGCAGGATTTCCTGTAATAGTTCCGGCGGGTAAAGTTGGTATTTGGTTTTGTCGTAGCCCTTGTACTCAGCTTCGATCAGGGCATACAGATCGGACAGAATGGGGTAATCCTCGGAATTCAGGCTCCTGAAATCGGTGCGGTCGCTGATGCCGAACTGTTCATACAACTTGCCCAGCATGATTTCTATGGCATCGATATGACGGTCGGAAAAATCCTTATAGCAGCGGAAAAAATCCTTGAGAAAGGAAATGTGCTGACTGAGCTTTGTGGATTGGCGGAATGCCTGGGGCGCATCGGTGTCCTCCGGGCTGCCTCCTTCATCCCACGTTTTAGGCTCCAGCGGATTGATTCGGTATTGCCCACTCATCAGGTCGATGAAACAGCCGAGGTTCTCCGCAAGGTCAATGTATTCGTGTTCAGGGTCAAGGCACAGGACGGACTTGCCCGATTCGAGGATGTTACAGAGGATGAGCTTGAGAAGATAGCTCTTGCCCTGGCCGGAGTTACCGAGGATCAAAATGTTCGCATTCGTCTTGTCATCATCACGCTTAT
>DALYYK010000350.1:0-3446 GCA_031983305.1 Candidatus Fimivivens sp.
AGATGTACGGAAAATTAAAATTCTGCGGAAACTCAAACCCGAGCATCCGTCCCAAGCCGATGGCCATCAGCGAATAGCCCGAAAAATCGAAATAGATTTGCAGCGTAAAGGCCAAAAGGGCCATCCATGCCAGCGGTGTCGAGAGACCCGCAAAGTCCATTGCCTCCACCTCGGTCCAGAGTGCGCCGACATTGTTGGCGATGATCACCTTGCTGGCCAGACCCATGATAAAGGTCCTGGCGCCATTGGAAACCTGCCCCGGATCGACGGTACGGCAGCGCAGCTCGCGCTGGATATCGGTATAGCGCACAATGGGACCCGCGATCAACTGCGGGAACAGCACGACAAAAGCGCCGAAGTCGATGATATTGCGCTCGGCCGCAACGTCGCCCCGGTAGACGTCGATGGTGTAGGACATGGTCTGAAAGGTGTAAAAACTGATGCCAAGCGGCAGCGTCAGCTCCAGCACGGGCAGGCCAAGCCCGGTAACGGCGTTGAGGTTGCGCGCAAAAAAGCCCGCGTATTTAAAAAAGCCGAGCATGCCAAGGTTAAAAACGACCGAGAACAGCAGCCAAAGCCGCCGCATGCCGTTTTTATGCCCGGCGCGCACAATACCGTTGGAGGCGGTATAATCCACTATAATCGACGCGAGCATAATCGGGAAATACCGGACCTCGCCCCACGAATAAAAGATCAGGCTTAAAATCAGCAGCGTGAGGTTCTTCCATCGGCTCGGCATCAGATAATAGACGCCAAACGCCAGCGGCATAAAATAAAACAAAAACAGGATGCTGGAAAATACCATAGCTTCCTCCAAAGGTCGAATTAAAAAGCCCCCGCAGATTCGGCTGCGAAGGCTTATCAGGCACATAAGCCGGATGATGTTCCAGCTAATAATTTAACAGAAACGCGTCAAAACATCAAGGACTTTTGCAAACCGTTTGAGGCTCAGTCGTTGAACATGCTGTCGATGGTTTCTTTGGTCATCTTGACGTCGGCATCATAAACCGCCGAACCTTCAACATCCGGATCAAAATCGCCCACGATGATCAAAAACACATAGTTGCCCTTGACATAGACCTCACCCGCCTTAGCGCGGTCATACGAGCCGCTGACATTGTAAAACTCAAACTGGGCCGTGATGTCCGCAAGCCGCTTCTCAAGCGCTTGCTGGACCGCCTCAACCTTGCCCTCTTTGGCCTTAACGGCAAAAAGCACGTCGGAGCGCAGCATAACACCCGCGACGCTGCCCGCATATTCGTCATAGGCCGAGGCGTCGAGCTCCATAAAATCGGCGATGTATTGGTCGTCTATCGGCATCCTCATTGGAACAGCGCCGTAATCACCGGGGTATTTCTCATTAAATTTCGCGTCGACGGCGTCGAGAACGTCCTGAAGCGATTTGTCATCCTTGATGGTGCCGGGGGCGTTCTTTTTACTGCCGCAGGCTGTCGCCGTCAGCAAAAGGGCGACGACGAGCACCAGCGATAAAATCTTTTTCATAGTTTTTTACCTCATAATGTTTTAAAATACGGTAAAGCTTTCCGGTTCGGTTAATAAGTGCGTCCAAGTCTGTCATTTGTTGCAGCCGATTATATATTTCGCATCTCAGACTGCAATATGCGCAGTCTGAGATGCTTTATCCTTAATATTCGCCAATCGTTGCCGTCTTATTTTTTTGCGCTGTTACTTTTTCCTGAACTGTTGGATTTATCCTTGCTGTTGCCTTTGCCCGAGCTTGCTTCAGACGATTTGCCTGCGTCGTCGTCGTCATCCGAATTCCCCTGGGAATCCGACTTTTTGGACTGGCCGTTATTGCCGGATTTATCGGCTTTATTACCGCTGTTCTTGTCAGAAGCGCCGCTCCCGTCAGAGCTGCTATTTTTCTCAGCGGCATTATCTGTTTTGGCATTATTGCCATTATTAGAATTGTTTGTTTTGTCCAGCCCCTTATCGGCGACTTTATCCGTCTTATTCGCATTATTGTCTTTGCCGGATTTACCCGATTTATCTGAATTTGCAGCCGTATCGGACGCTTCTTTCTTGTTCGAGTTATTATCGGCGCTCTTGTCGTCCTCGGACTCTTTAGCCTTGCTCAGGGCTTTGTTGGCCTTTGTTTCTTTCATGATCTCCTTGACAGATTTGTTCAACCACTCTTCAATGTTGATGTCATCGGCGTTTAGGGCGCTTTCTTTAAGCTTTTCAACGAGGTTAAGCTTTCCGGGTGTCACCCCCAGACGTCTGGCCTCTTCTACGCGGGCCTCGCCTACAGCCACAGATTCAACTTCCACATCCAACGCTTCTTCTTCGGTGGCCCGCTTAACAGCTGCCTTTAGCTGCGCCGACAGCTTTTCCGCCTTTGCCGGTTGAGTACCCGACACGGCAATTACCACGCCGCCTTCGCTATCCTTCGGAAAATAGCCCTGCTTCGCTATCGCGTTGATCGTTTCTTTGACAGCCTGATCGATTGCTTTGTTTTTCAAGCTGGTCAGCTCAATCTTCTCCAGAATGATTTTGCCATCATCGTTTACGCCTTTAACCGACAGCACCCGATCAAATGTATTCAGCGAATATTCAATTGAGGGATTTACATCGAGGCTGACATAGGACGTGGGGGTAAAATAGGCATACGCACCTACGACGGCGCTGCCTAACACACAGACCGCACAGGCGACAGCTATACCCATCCGCAGCCAGATGGCGTTGTGGCGAACCGCCTTGGCATTGGCGGCCTCCGCCACGATATCATCATCAACCAAACCGATTGCAGTCGTTATATAATGACTGTTCATATCTCGATACCTTCTTTCATCAAAAAAACTTTAAGCTTACCTCTGGTTCTGAATAATATGGATTTGATCTTGCTCTCGCTGATGGAGAAACGGCTCGCGATGTCTGAAACAGAATCAAAAAACCAATATCTGCGCATAAACACAGTCCTGCTTTCATAGCTGAGGGTACGCAAAAATTTGCTGATGGCCTTTGCCGTAAGTTCCGCTTCACCGGGGCATACGTTATTAGCCGGCTGCACAAGGCAGTCTTCAAGCTCCGTTAAAGAAATCTCGATCCGCGCACTTCGCTTTTTTGAATTGTTATAATCATATTTCTTCAACGCACAGTTACGCGCGATCCTGCAAAGGTAAGCCGAAAGCACAGCAGGTTTTTGCGGCGGTATGGCATTCCATGCGCCAAGATAGGTATCGTTGACACACTCCTCTGCGTCCTCTGTGCTTTGCAAAATATTCATGGCAATATGCCTGCACAGTCTGCCATATTTCTTTTCTGTCTCTTCAAGCGCCACTTCGGACCGTTCCCAATACAGCGCTATTATTTCGCTATCACTCAAGCTTTTACCTCCCTTCGATTGATCAAGGTTCTATCTATTAACTACGAAAAATTTGGATTTGGTTGCGCTTACTATTAAAATTTTCTTGCTTTTTCTAAAA
>DALYYK010000351.1:0-3441 GCA_031983305.1 Candidatus Fimivivens sp.
CAGCGGCAGACGCACCGCCCTGCCGTCCTTCTGGCTCTTATAAACCGCCAACACCAGCTCCAGCGCGGCACGGCCCGCTTTTGCGTCGATAAGCGGGGGGCGGTTCTGCCGGATGGCGGACAGCATATCGTCATAAAGCCGCAGATGACCGTTGCCATAAACCGTTTGAATACGCTCGGCAACGTCGGGCGCCGGCAGGCCGTCGGCAAAGCGCCAGTGCTCGATGCGCCCGGCGGATTGGCCCCCCAGCTTGACCGTGCCCCGCTCGCCGAAGATGCAAAGCGTCTCTTCAAGATTCTCGGGGAAGATATTGGTGCTGCCCTCGATTGTGGCCACCGCGCCGTTCTCAAAGCTGAGCACGGCCAGCCCGACATCCTCCGCCTCGATAAAGGGGTGAAAGCGATTGCGACAAACGCCGTAAACATGGCTGACATCGCCGCCCATCAGCCAGCGCAGCAGATCGATACCGTGGATGCACTGATTCATCAGCGCGCCGCCGTCGCTCTGCCAGCGGCCGCGCCACGCGGCCTGCCGGTAATAGTTTGCACCCCGATTCCAACGAATCGACACCGCCGCATGCGAAATTTTGCCGAACCGATTTTCACAAACCGCCCTGTGTAGCGCCTGAGAGGCGTTATTAAAGCGGTTCTGATGGCAGACCGCCACCTTGACGCCTGCTGCTTGCGCGGCGTTTATGATGCGGTCGGCGTCGCCAAGCGACATAGCCATCGGTTTTTCGAGAATGATATGCGCCCCCGCCGCAATGCAGTCGAGCGCTATTTGTGCGTGCGCGCCCGAATCGGTCGCGATGGCGACAAGCTGTGGGGACGACTCAGCCAGCATGCGCCGGTAGTCGGTGTACCGCGCGGGGCAACGCATGGCGGCTTGGTCGTTTTCAGTCAACAGCCGATGCATCGCGTCAGGTAAAAGGTCACACACTGCCACAAGGTCTAGGCCACGCGCGACGGCAGCTGCCAGATGATTCCGGGCGATTCTGCCGCATCCGATCAGAGCATATTTCATAGTTTTTCCTCATAGCGGCGTAATATTCCCAAGCGCCGCAGCCTCCTTTACCGCATTCTTAACATCGAACACCATCGGCGCACAGCGCGCCACGCGGGCATAATCCACCGCCGTGTGCGCCGTCGCAATAATCACAAGGTCGCTGTCGCGCAGCACCGCCTCGTTCAGCGACGGCGCGCTCTCCCACTCCTGCCCGGCGTAACGGCAGCGCGGCACATGCGGATCGTAATAAGAAAGCGCCGCCCCCTCTCCCGCCAGCAGCGCTAACAGGCGCAATGCGGGACTCTCGCGGCAATCGCCCACATCCTGCTTGAAAGCGACGCCCAGCATCAAGATTTTAGACCCGTTGATCGCTTTGTGAACACTGCCGAGCATTGCGGCGATACGGCTGACGCAATAGCCTGGCATACGGTCGTTGACGGCAGTGGCGCAGTCGATCAGCGTGGTGTGAAAGCCGTATTCCCGCGCCTTCCACGACAGATAGCACGGGTCGACCGGAATGCAGTGCCCGCCCGGCCCCAGCCCCGGATAAAACGCCTGAAAGCCGTAGGGCTTTGTATTGGCCGCCGCGATGACATCCCAAACGTTGATCTTCATCTCGTGGCAGAGCATGGCCAGCTCGTTGATCAGCGCAATATTCACGCTGCGGTAGGTGTTTTCGAGCAGCTTTTCCATCTCGGCCACCGCCGGGGAGGACGCGACGTGCACCGGTTGCTTGAGTACCGCGCCATAGGCCGCCGCAATGATCTCGGCGGCATCCTCACCGATACCGCTGACCACCTTGGGTGTGTTTTGCAGCGAATAGCGCAGGTTGCCGACATCAACCCGCTCGGGCGAAAAACCTAAGTAAAAATCCTCACCGCAGATAAGTCCTGAGCCTTCTTCGAGCGCAGGGCGCAGCAGCTCCTCGGTCGTGCCGGGATAGGTGGTCGACTCCAGCACCACGACCATACCCGGGTGCAGCTGCTGTGAGAGCGCCTCGGCACAGCCGCGCAGAAAGCTCAAGTCCGGCTGCCGGAAACGATCAAGCGGCGTCGGTACGCAGACAGCGATAAAATCCACCCCGGCCAGGGCGGAAAAATCGTCGGTAGCGTGCAGTTTTCCGCCTTTGACCAGCGGGCCTAGTGTCTCACACACCACCTCGCCGATATAATTTTCGCCCCTGTTGACGGCGTCGACCTTATGGCGCTGAATATCGAATCCGATGGTGCGAAAGCCCGCCCGGGCTTTTTCGACCGCCAGCGGTAACCCCACGTAGCCCAATCCGATCACCCCCATCACAAGGGTGCGATCCGCTATTTTTTGCAGCAGCTGTTGCTTCATATGACCCATCCTTCCGGCATTGGCCTGATTTCTTTATATTCTATGAGGCCACAGGACGGGCTGATGCTAAAAAACGGCCACAGGGTTTTATTTGATATCTGTCAGACTTCGAACGTGGCTCCTAGAACAAGGTCTGCCGCCGCATTTTCCTACCAAGCCTTCAATCTTATTTCTATTGGTCAACGCCCTATAAGCACTTTTTATCCGGCTCAAGTGGTGCTATAATAAGTAAAAAGGAGAGGGTGCACATGGGAGAGCTCGCACAGTTGCCAAACATCGGCCCCATTGTGGAGCAGCAGCTCTATGAGGTCGGCATTCGCACGTACAAGGAGTTAAAAGAAGTGGGCAGCAGACAGGCATGGCTGCATATTAAGGCCATTGACGATTCCGCCTGCATACACCGCCTTTACGCGCTTGAAGGCGCGATCAGAGGCATCAGGAAAGCGCTGTTGCCATCCGAGGAAAAGGCAGCGTTGAAGGCCTTTTACAATGCGCACAAATAGCGGCGCACCCACATTAGATAAAAAGCGGCACATTCGAGCCGCCCACATCATATAATAACCTTGTAAAATCAGGCCAGGGGCATCAGCCGTCGATACCACACGGCCGGATTGGGGCGAGGTGTTTAAATGCTCATCAAAAAAATCGGCGCGGTGGATTATCCCAAAGCGTTATCGCTGGTTTGGACGGTATTTTTGCAGTATGATGCGCCGGATTTCTCCACACAAGGCGTCCGGGCCTTTAGATCCTCCATTTCAGATGGCGCATACATCAACGCGCTGGATATGTGGGGCGCTTATGTGGCGGGCGAGCTTGTGGGCGTCGTCGCGCTGAGAAAAAGCAGCGGCCATATTGCGCTGCTTTTTGTGGATGGCACGTACCATCGGCAAGGGATCGCCCGCGCATTGTTCGAAACCGCCTGCCGCCACAGCGCCGCGCCGCGCATGACCGTCAACGCCTCACCTTATGGGGTTAAAGCTTATCTTAAACTGGGGTTTATGCCGGTCGCGGCCGAGCAACATGCTGACGGCATACGCTATACCCCGATGGTCTACTTAAAGCACAGCGCCGACGATGGCATAAAATAGAGAGAGG